>JAIDNR010000353.1:0-23911 GCA_029063695.1 Ruminococcus sp. | reverse complement strand
GTTATCCCTCGCCGTCAATGCAGGATATGCCTGTTATTAATTCTCCCGAACCTCTGCCGCAGGAAGATGATAAAGATGAAAATGTTGATGTTCCTGATGATTTCTGGGCATTCTTTGACGGCGGAAAATCTTCAAAACACAGAGAAGAACAGTCTGCCGATGATTTTTTCGGAAAATCCGCACATGGCGGAGCTATGAGCGATGTTTCCGTATCGGGTCTTGATATTGATTCTCTCAAGCGAGCCGATAAAAAGAAAAATTCATATATGAGCGACACACCTGTTGTTGACGCTGACAGACTTGAAAAAAACGACCCGTCTAGATTCAACAGAATGTACATGAAAAAGGCTGATTCTGTTAACTCAAACGATTTGGGAGACGGCGGACGTAAAAAAATCAGCGAAAGGGATAAAATGGGAGATACAAAGCAGGTTGATGCCGGACGGCTTTCGGTCAGATTAAAAGTAAAACCAAGAGTTTCAATGGGTTCTGCCGGTCATGCTGACCCAGATACGATTGAAACTTATGTACCTGAACATAAGGAGGCAATTATGGCACGGGCTGACCATGCTGTGGAAGCTATGCCGAAGCGTTCAAATCCTTATCAGAGTGAACTTGATGATATACAACTTCCCGAATATATGCAGGCTAAGAAAACAAAACATGAGGAGATTGCGGAAATACCGTCTCTGCCGAAACTAAAGTAAAACTAAAATTTTAAGGAGTAGATAAAAAATGAAGAAGTTGCTGGAAGAATTTAAAGTGTTTATAATGCGTGGAAACATAATGGATATGGCTATCGGTGTAATTATCGGCGGTGCGTTCTCAAATCTTGTTACGTCACTGCTTGACAACATTGTTTCGCCTATTCTCGGATTTTTCAATTATGGCGGTTTCAACGGTCTCAGCTTTACACTCTGGAGAGCTGAATTAAGATATGGTGCATTTTTAAATGATGTTGTTAATTTTATTATCATGGCTGCTGTTGTATTTGTTATGATGAAAATTGTTACAATGCTTATGAATGCAGTTCACAGGAAAGAAGCTGAAAAGCCTGCTGAACCTCCGAAACCCACACAGGAAGAAATTCTTCTTACTGAAATCAGGGATTTGCTTAAAGCACAGGCTGTAAATGAATCGGAAAAAGCAGAATAAGAACAAGTACATAATAAAAACGGTCTGAACTGAATCAGACCGTTAATTTTTTAATCTTTATTGGATTTTTTACTCTCCTTGCCTTTCCACCATGACCATGTTACAGGTGCAACGAAAATTGATGAGTAAGTTCCTGAAATAAGACCAAATATAAGCGGAACTGAGAAACTGAGAAGTGAAGTGTATCCGCTTACAAGTACAACGATTGATACAATAATCATTGTACCGATTGTTGTGACAGAAGTTCTTATTGAACGTTTCAGGGACTGCGAACAGCCCATATTAATAAGTTCATTGAGTGAAGCTTTCGGAAAAAGAGTTCTGTTTTCTCTTATTCTGTCATAAATTACAATTGTGTTGTTGATTGAGTAACCTAGAATGGTGAGAATAACAGCAACGATATTTGCATTGAATTCAAATCCGAAAAGGATTGATGCGGCAAGTGCGGCAACAAGGTCATGACAGAGAGCGAAAATGGAGCAGATACCTGCTGACCAGCCGCCGATTTTGCTGAATCTTATTGCAATGTAGATGATAATGAGAACTGCGGCAACTACCATTGCAAGCAGACATTTCAACAGAAATTCACGTCCCGATGCAGGGCTTACGTCATTTGAATCGAAAAGTTCAAGCTGATTTTCGGGAAATGCAGAAGTAAGTGCTTCTGTAAGTTCAAACTGTCTGTCAGCGTTCAATCCCTCTTCGGAAGTGAAAGAGAGTGTTACCTGATAACCGTCGGAATCAAGACTTTCGCCTGTTCTTACACTTACTGGAACACCAACAATATTTTCAGCCTCACTGTCAATTCTGTTTGTATCAATGTCTCCGATGTATGAATAAGTCAGCATAGTACCGCCTTCAAATTCAATAGCGAGATTAACACCACGAATAATAATTCCGGCAATAAGTGCAAGTACAACACATATTGCAATAACAAGGATAAGTTTTTTCTTTGAACAGAAATCATAGACTTTTCCAATTGCCTTTATAGGTTCAGCAGAATGTTTTGTATTTTTATTTTTGCTACTCATTTTGCATCACCTCCATAAAGCTTTCTGTTCTGAAATGCCTTGAATCTTGAGAGTGATTTAACCATAAGCTGTGCGGCAAATACACCGAAAATGAAGTTGCAGACAACTCCGACAAGGAGAGTGAAACCGAATGAGTAAACAACGCCCTCAGTAGTTGCACCGAACATGAAGAAGATAGTCTTGTTGAGAATCTGTGAGAAGAAGCTTGATGGCACACCGAATGCACCCATAAGAATGATAGCAATAATTACGTTTGTAATATTACCGTCAAGAATAGCGGAAAACGCTCTCTTGTAAGCGATTCTGATTGCAGAATCAAGTGATTTTCCTGAACGGATTTCTTCCTTGATACGTTCGCCCGTGATGATATTTGCATCAACGCCCATACCGATTGAAAGAATGATACCCGCAATACCCGGAATTGTAAGAGTTGAGCCGGGCATGAATCCGAACCAGCCTGTAATTGCGGCAAGTGTACCTGCAATCTGTCCGACAAGTGCGATGACAGCAACAAATCCGGGCAGTCTGTAAAGAATAACCATGTATACTGCGATAAGTGCGAATGCAATGTATGCGGCAAGCAGAATTGCATCAAGTGAACCTTCACCCATTGTTGAAGATATGGTCTTGAAACTTGTTGTTACCATTTTGAACGGCAATGCACCCGAATTAATCTGGTCTGCAAGAGCCTTTGCCGATTCATCTGTAAAACTACCCGTAATAACAGCCTCGCCATTGGTGATAACACTGTTTACAGTAGGATAAGAAATCATATTGTTGTCCATCCAGATAGAAATCGGAGTACCCGTACCGTTGAGTTCTGCTGTGGCCTTTGCGAATTTTTCAGTACCGCTGTTTTCTCCGCCCGAAGTAAGTTTGAGTGTAACGACATATTCAAGATTGCCGTTGTTGTCTGGCTGCTGAGTATAGCCTGCCTTGTCAACGTCGTCGCCTGTGAGTACAATTTCACCTGTCGGGATAACATTTCCGTCGTCGTCAGTGGTTGAATCAGTACCCTTGCGGAAAGTGAGTTCAGCCATTTCGCCGAGTTCCTTTACGGCTTCCCCTGCATCGTATTCGCTTTCGCCTGCCTGCCAGGGAAAACGAACGATAATTCTGTCACTTTTGTTGTCGCTGTAGATTTCGTTATCATTGATACCGAGTGCACCGAGACGGGTTTTGATTTTCTGAGCAGCAGCATCAAGCTGTTCATCAGTTGCATCGTATCCGTCAGCCGGAGCAAAAGTAACGTCAACACCGCCCTTGATGTCAATACCAAGACGAATATCGTCAACGCCCTTGATAACGGTTGTTGTGTTGTCGCCGTACAGATAATCAAGACCTGTGACGGCTGAAACAGTAAACAGCACAATAAAAGCAACGACAATGAAGAAAGTTGATTTGCGTGTCTTTTTTTTCACGTCTTTTGCCTCCTGTTTGTGGTTTTTGTTTGTCTCTGTGACAATTACTATTATTTTACAATATTTGCGGTAAAAAGTCAAGCATATCTGTAATAATTGTTTGCAATTAGATAGTATGCACAATTTTCACAGCATATTTTTGGACATATAATCAGAAATTATGCCAGTCGCAGAAAGTAAGGTTTTCGTCAAGTTCATCGTAAGCACTGCATAATATTTTGTGTTCAAAGTCTATGTTGTCGGAACACTGAAAAGATACTCTGCCATCATCAAGCGACATACTTTCGGGGACTATTCCTGCTAAAAATGCGTCAAGATTGAGCAACGGCATTTTTTCACGTATAAATTTTTCAACGTCGGTTTTCTGTATACTGCCGTCGTTCGGAGTATCGTTATATTCTTCTTCAATTTTCCATGTTTCTTCATAGAAAGTATACGGGTCAAAACCGTCTGTATTTTCGGGAAGATATTCGGCATTGGTAATTGACGGTTCTTTCCAGAATTCACGCCCTATTCCCTCCATACTGTACTCATATATGTTAATCAGAAAATTATTGTTTACCTGCTTTATATTTGCCTGAATTTTAGCCTCAAAGTTATTGAAATAATCTGTCAGGAAATCCGCAAGCTGTTCGTCTGTGAAATCACCATCAAAATGTTCCTCAACAATATCCCAGTCTCTTATTTCGTCACTGTCATATAGTTCTATCTGCTCATCTTTGTAAATACCCATATATCCAAAATCAAATTCACCGCTTACAACGGCATTTCCGTCAACAAATTTAATTTTTATCATAACATCACCTGAATTTTTTCTGTGAGATTTTCAGTCGGTTTATTGCACGGTTTAACGCTGCCTGAGTTTCGTAGTATTCACGTATACTCTGTTTCTGGCGGAGCATTTCTTCTGCACGCTGTCTTGCCTCTTCCGCACGTTTGATGTCGATTTCTTCAGGAAGTTCGCATGAATCCGCAAGAATAACTGCTTTATCAGGCATTACCTGAATAAATCCCTCAGAAATAGCAGCGTGTTTCCATTTACCATCAACCATATACTTCAGTTCACCTGTCGGAAGCGACGTTACAAGCGGTTCGTGACCTGCCAGAATGCCTAAAAGTCCGTCTATTGCCGTGATTACAAGATGTTCGCAGTCGCCCTGAAAGAATATTCTGTCGGCGGCGATTATTTCAAGGTAAAAAGTTTTAGCCATAGTTAATCACCGTTTTCGATTTCCCTTGCCTTTGCAAGCACATCGTCAATAGTACCTGCCATAAGGAATGCACTTTCGGGGTATTTATCCATATCACCGTCAATAATAGCCTTGAATCCCTCTATTGTATCTTTCAGAGGAACGTACTTTCCTTTGAGACCTGTGAAGTTTTCAGCTACATTAAAAGGCTGTGAAAGGAATTTCTGTATCTTTCTTGCACGGTAAACGGCGAGCTTATCTTCTTCGTCAAGTTCTTCCATACCCAGAATGCCGATAATATCCTGCAATTCCTTGTATTTCTGCAAAAGTTCCTGAGTACGTCTTGCGACTGTATAATGCTCCTCGCCGACAACATCGGGTTCAAGAATACGTGAGTTTGATTCCAGCGGGTCAACAGCGGGATATATACCCTGTTCCACGATTTTTCTTGAAAGTACAGTGGTTGCATCAAGATGAGCAAACGTGATTGCAGGTGCAGGGTCTGTGAGGTCGTCGGCAGGAACATAAACCGCCTGAACGGACGTGATAGAGCCGTTTTTCGTGGAAGTAATACGCTCCTGCAATTCGCCGACTTCCGTTGCAAGTGTAGGCTGATAGCCGACGGCGGACGGCATACGTCCGAGAAGTGCTGATACTTCCGAGCCTGCCTGAACGTATCTGAAAATATTGTCGATGAAAAGCAGTACGTCCTTGTGTTCTCTGTCACGGAAGTATTCTGCCATTGTCAAGCCTGTTTGGGCAACTCTCATACGTGAACCGGGTGGTTCGTTCATCTGACCGAAAACAAGTGCAGTTTTATTTATAACTCCCGATTCCTGCATTTCGTTCCATAAGTCATTGCCCTCTCGTGAACGTTCTCCTACGCCTGTGAAGATAGAATATCCGCCGTGTTCTGTGGCGATATTTCTTATAAGTTCCTGAATAAGAACGGTCTTTCCCACGCCTGCACCGCCAAAAAGTCCTATTTTACCGCCTTTTGCATACGGTGCAATCAAATCTATGACTTTAATGCCCGTTTCAAGAATTTCAACAACGGGACTCTGTTCCTGAAAAGACGGTGCTTTTCTGTGGATTTCCCACATTTCCTCTGCATCTGTATCGCCTTTTTTGTCAATTGGTTCGCCGAGTACATTAAACATACGTCCGAGAGTTTTCTCACCGACAGGTACTTTTATACACGCTCCTGTTGCGGTTACTTCCATATTTTTGCTTAGTCCCTCACTTGTTGCAAGCATGATACAGCGGACTGTGCGGTTTCCCATATGCTGTGCAACTTCCATAACACGCCTTTTGCCGTCAATCTGGACGGTGAGAGCATCTTTTATCATAGGAAGTCTGCCTGTCGGAAACTCCACATCAATAACAGGTCCTATAACCTGAGTGATTCTGCCTTTTTCCATATTGTTAAACTCCTGCTCCTTTCCTGATTTATTCTTCAACGCCGACAGCACCGCCGCATACTTCCGTGATTTCCTGAGTAATAGCCGCCTGTCTTGCCCTGTTGTAAAGCAGGGATAAGTCTTTTATCATATCTTTTGCACTGTTTGTAGCAGCGTCCATAGCAGTCATTCGGGACTGCTGTTCACAGCAGAAAGCCTCAACCATTGCACCATATATAATTCCTTTTGCATACTGCGGAATGAGATATTCCATAACTTTTTCGGGTGACGGAACAAATGAGGCTTTCGGCAGTTTTTTTATTGTACCGTCCTTGTCTTTACCAAAATGACGGCGTTCAAACGGCAGCAGCTGTACTGTCCTTGTCTCCTGCTGACTTGATGTTACCATATCAGTGTACAATACCCATACTTCATCAAGTTCGCCTTTTCTGAATTTATCAAGTACTATATCGGCGATTTCAGCCGCACGATAAAGCGTGGGATTCTGTGTGGTATAGAGAAATTCGCCGTCAACATAAGCATGTTTACCTGATTTGATACGTCTTTGGAAGTACATACGTCCTACCTGTCCCATAACAAAAAGATAGCAGTTATCCAAATCAGCGGCTTCGTCAAGTTTCTGTTCTGTATATTTCAGGATATTATGATTATAACTTCCGCAAAGACCTTTGTCGCCTGTTATTATAATATAACCCTTTTTACGCTTTTCCTGCGGAATATCCGAACGTCTGTTGAAATACTGCTGTTCTGTATGCGGAGTATGTTCCAGAACGCTTTCAATAGTCTCCTGCAATTTATAGAAATAAGGTTCATTTGATTCAAGTGACTTTCTTGCCTTTTTCAGCTTTGATGATGAGATAAGATACATAGCATTCGTAATTTTGAGAATCTGCTTTATGCTTTCGATTCTGTCACGTATTTCACGTATATTCGGCATAGTTTCACCTTATTCCTCAAATGCTGAGACGATTTTTTCAATACGTTCCATCAAATCGTCTGTAAGAACTTTTTTCTCTTCGATTTCCTCAATAATATCTTGTCCGTAGCTTCTAATATAGTTCATGAGTTCGTCCTTGTATTCTTTCATCTCCCTGGGCTTGATATGCTCGAAAAGTCGTTTCTGAGCCGCATAAAGAAGTATAACCTGTTCATAGTGCGGCAATGGATTATAAAGCGGCTGTTTCAGCATTTCCGTGATAAGATGACCATGATTAAGCAGTTCTATTGTTGCGGAATCAAGTTCGGACGAAAACTGTGTGAAGATTTCCATTTCCTTGAATTGTGCAAGGTCTATACGGAGATTTCCTGCGGCTTTTTTCATTGCCTTGGTCTGAGCCGCACCGCCTACACGGGATACGGAAAGTCCATAGTTCACGGCAGGTCTCTGTCCCGAGTTGAAAAGTTCACTTTCAAGGAAAATCTGTCCGTCTGTGATAGAAATTACGTTTGTCGGGATATATGCGGAAATATCACCTGCCAGAGTCTCAATAATCGGGAGTGCTGTAAGAGAACCGCCGCCATGTTCATCATCAAGACGGCTTGAACGCTCCAGAAGTCTTGAATGAAGATAGAAAACGTCGCCGGGATAAGCTTCACGTCCCGGCGGACGGTGCAGAAGAAGTGACATTGCACGGTAAGCTACAGCGTGCTTTGATAAATCATCGTATATAATCAGTACATCTTTGCCCTTTGACATGAAATATTCCGCAATTGCAGTACCTGAATACGGAGCTATATACTGAAATGGGGCAGGTTCGCTTGCAGATGCTGACAAAACTACTGAATAATCCATAGCATCATATTTTTTAAGTGTATTAACAACCTGTGCGACTGTTGATGACTTCTGTCCGATAGCAACATACACGCAGATAACGTCCTGTCCTTTCTGATTAATCATAGTATCGACGGCAATTGCGGTCTTTCCTGTCTGCCTGTCGCCTATGATAAGTTCACGCTGTCCACGTCCTATCGGGAACATGGAATCAATAGCAAGTATACCTGTCTGCAACGGTACGTTGACAGGTTTTCTCTCAATAACACCGGGGGCTTCACGTTCAATCGGGAAGTAATCTTCTGCGTGAATCTGTCCGAGACCGTCAATTGGCGAGCCGAGTGCATCTACAACACGTCCAAGAAGTTCATCACTTACGCCGATACCTGCTCTTTTGCCTGTACGGACTACAGATGAACCTTCAGTTAAGCCGTAATCGTCACCAAGAAGTACAACGCCGACGGATTTTTCCTCAAGATTCTGTACAATTCCACGGACGCCTGTTTCAAACTCAACAAGTTCACCGTACATTACTCCGCTCATTCCGTGTACTCTTGCTATACCGTCACCTAATCTGACAATAAAGCCTGTTTCTGTAGCACCTGAACGGACTTCAAAATCCTTTACTTCTGTTTTGAGTACAGAAATAATATCGCCCGACTTTACATCGTCTTTGATTTCAGCAGTTTCGGCAGCTCTGTTCTGCAAAGTCTCATGCATTGCACGAAGACTTGTTCTGTAACTGCGGTCATATTCAACATCGCCTGCATTAAGAATAAAACCGCCGATAATATCAGGGTCATGCCTGTATTCTATATCAACATCATCACGGACGAATTTCTCCATGATGAATTTTCGCAAATCAGCCTGCTGTGATTCGGTAAGCGGAGTTACATAGCGGACTACTGCTCTGATACTTCCCTGTTTTTCGAGAAGTATTTCTTCATATTCCGAAAAAATTTCATTGAGTTCAGATACAGCACCTGATTTTGAAGCATTTGCAATAAACCGCTCCAGACTCTGAGGAAAAATTCTTTTTATTATATTGCGTTTCTCATCAAGAGTTATAAGTGGATTTTCCAGTGTGGCGGCGGCATCGGGACAGGCAGCAATAACTTCCTTTGCCGTTTCAATGTCCTCATGCTGTATGTCAAGGCGGACAAGTTCTTTCAGAAGTTCTTTTGAAGTATCTTTCATTTGCTGTCCGCCTCCTTACCTGCAAGAAACTCATCAACAAGCTTACGGTTTTTGTCATCATCGAGATTAGCACCGACAACTTTTGATGCCGCCTCAATAGCAAGGTCTGCAATCTGTATATGAGCCTGCTGAATTACACGCTTACGCTCATTTTCAATGGTTTCACTTGCGGCATTTACAATTTCATCTGCTTCTTCATGTGATTTGCGGATAATTGCAGCACGTTCGGTTTCAGCGTATTCATGAGCGTTCTTGACAATCTGAACAGCTTCTTCTTTTGCACTGCTGATTGAATTTTCATACTGCTGACGGAGTTCTTCGGCTTCTTTTTTTGCACGTTCGGCGTCATCAATATCTTTCTGAATAGCCTGTGTTCTGTTGTCAAGCATTTTGTTGATAGGTTTAAACAGGAATATTCTGAGCAGTATAAACAGGATAAGTATATTGAGAACCGCCCAGAAGATACTCCAGAAGTCAAAATTAAGCATTTTACAATCTCCTTACTTGCCTAAAGAAAGAATTATAAGAAGAGCAATAACAAATCCGTAGATAGCTGTAGCCTCAGCAAGTGCACAGCCGATAAGAAGTGTACTTCTGATGTCTCCTTTAGCCTCAGGCTGACGAGCGATAGATTCAGTAGCTTTAGCTGTTGCGATACCGATACCGATACCTGCACCTGCACCTGTCAATACAGCGACTGCTGCACCAATTGCGATTAATCCCATGATAATTACCTCCGATAAATAAAATTTTTAATTGATTATTCCATTGCTTCCGACATGAAAAGGGAAGTAAGGAAAACGAATACATAAGCCTGTATACAGCCGTCGAAAATATCGAAATACAAGCTGAATACAACAGGTAGTCCGACAGGAACGCACAGCTTTATGAGTTCCATTACGACGAATGCACCGAGAACGTTTCCGAAAAGTCGCATACAAAGCGATAGCGGTCGGGTAACAAGCTCCAGAATATTTATTGGGAGCATGATTGCCATAGGCTTCGTAAAGCCTTTTAACCAGCCAAAGCCGCCGTTTTCGATGATTGAAGTCACCTGAATGAGTATTATTGCTATTCCTGCGAGTGCCACAGCAACATTGATGTCCTTTGTTGGCGGAACAAGTCCGAAAATACCTATTATGTTTGAAAAGCCTATATAAATTATAAGCGTTTCAAGTATCGGAAGATATTTTTTACCTTTTTCGCCTAAGATTCCGAGAAAAAAGTTATTCAGAGCCGTTATGCCGATTTCAATAAGGCACTGCTTGCCTGTTGGTACTTTTTTCAGTCCTCTTGTAAAAAAGATGGACAGAATTACAAGAACAGCCATTATAATCCATGTTACAACGCATGAATCGGGGACGGGTATTCCGCCGAAAATCGGAATTGTGAACGCCGTTTTCGATTCAAGGGATTCCATAAGCTCCTCAGAAAGATTGCCCATTCTAACACCTTCTTTCTAAATAATTATATCTGCCGGCAAAATAAAAAACGGAGACAGCATGACGCTTGAATCTCCGTTGATTTCAGCACATAAGCTGTATTTTTGCCGATACTTATATAATATACCAAAATTATAATAAAGTCAAGAGGTTAAGTGCAAATTTTCACTTAATCTTCAATATTTGATTTGGTATTTTCCTCAGCAAGATTTATTGCATTGTTGAGCCGTGCAATTGCACTTGAATTAAGTTTATCCGAAAGCCGAACACGGTCAAGTTCTTTTTTCAAACCTGAAAGTTCTGTAGCTATTTTTCGCATAATATCCTCATTTTTGAGCTGTTTTTCCTCTAAAGCACACACTCTTTTGATTAAGTCGTTTACATTGAATGCAAGTGCTTCATTGGCATTATTCTGCTTTTCGCCGAACTCCGTAAGTTTTTCTCCTGCTTTAAGAAATCCGACTTTTTCATGACCGTCAAAAGTCTGCATTTTTTCATTTGTAAGTCTCATATCTGACATTTTTTATTCTCCTCTCTCCAGTAATCAAGTGTATCTTTTATAGTCTGTTCAACAGAAATTTCGGCTTTCCAGCCTGTATCCGCAAAAATTCTTGATACATCGGGTTCAATTATGGGAATATCCGATGCCCTCATGCGTTTCGGGTCTGTTTTAACCTGTATATCAGCATCTGCAAAGCTGAGTGCTGTATCAAGTATATACTGTATACTTACGGCTTTTCCCCGTCCTATATTATATATCCTTCCGCTTATGCCGTCCTCCGCAAGAAGTCTGTAAGCTCTTACAACATCACGCACATCTGTAAAGTCACGCATTGCTGAAAGGTTGCCCACACATATTTCAGGTGATTTTCTGTCCGCTTCAATTTCGGAAATCTGTTTGCAGAAATCGGAAATAACAAAAGTACTGCTCTGCTTTGCACCTGAATGATTGAAAGCACGTACCATGACTATATCAAGCTTATATGCTCTTGCATATATTTCACCAATCATTTCCTGACAGGCTTTTGTTGCCGCATAGATGTTTCCGGGGTGAAGCGGTTCAGTTTCACTCAGCGGACAAGCTTCGGGACGTATATAGCCGTATTCCTCTCCTGAGCCAATCATGATAAGACGCATATTTCTGCCATTTCTGCATTCCCTGAGTGCCTCAAGTACGTTTATAGAACCTATAACATTTACTTCTGCTGTTAACTGTGGTTTACTCCATGATACGGTAACGGAACTCTGTGCTGCAAGGTGATATATAACATCGGGAGATATTTTATCAAAAATATCAACTATATTTTCCTTGTACATAATATCAAGTATGTGGGCTGTACATTTTTCGGTGATGTTTTCGGATTCAAGGCAGGTTGCATGTACTTCAAATCCGTTTTCGGACAGCTCATTTATTAAATATCCGCCGACAAAACCCGCACCGCCTATAATAAGAGCTTTCATTTTCTCACCTCCTCCGCAAGGAATCTGTGCAATTTTTGGATAATCTGCTTTTCATTGAAGTTTTTTGTTACACGCTTCTGAGCATTTCTGCCCATAGCTTCACGCATATTTCTGTCATCTGCAAGTTTATTAATCGCCTTTGCAAGTGAGTCTGAATCTGACGGCGGAACTGTAAGACCTGTTTTGCCGTGAATACTCACATAAGGTACTCCTGACGGCAGATTCGTATTGATTACAGGCTTGCCATAAATCATCGCTTCAAGCTGTACTATACCAAATGCTTCGCTTTTTGCAATGGACGGCAGGACAAATATATCACAGTCTGCATAAGCCTGTTTCAGTTCATTATCGGAAAGAAATCCCAGAAAATGGACTTTTCTGCTTAGTCCGTGAGACTTTGCATAAAATTTCAGCCGATTTTCAAATTCGCCCGTGCCTGCAATGAAGAGTTCACAGCCCTGAACTTTTGTAAACGCTTTCAGCAGAACATCAACACCTTTGTAATATACAAGTCTGCCTGTGAAAAATACTTTTACAGACGATTTATCAGTAAGTTTTTCAGTAAGGAACGGCGAACGCTCAGTTTCAAGATAATCTTCGGGTGTGATTCCGTATGGCAGAATACGGCATTTCTTTCTGAACATCGGCAGATAGTCCGAATACTTTATATGACCTTCCGTTGCAGTGAATATAACGTCCGCACGTTTCAGCAGATACATCATGAACGGCTTATAGAAAATCATCAGTTTTTTCTGTCGGACAATATCGCTGTGCCATGATATGGCAACTCTGCCTTTATATCCCGACAGAAGAAGTGCTACATCGGCAAGCGGAAAAGGCACGTTTATATGGACTATATCCGCATTTTTCACCATTTTTCTGAATAATTTCATAAAACTAAGCGATATGGGACATGAAAAGTATGTTCCAAGACTTCCTGCTCTTGTGATTTCAACCCCGTTGACATTATCAATGACGGTTTTTCCTCTGTCGTCACGGCATACAAGTGTTTGAACTTCAAAATATTTTCGCAGTTCCTCCGAATACTGTTTCACGAGACTTTCAATTCCGCCGATGTGTGGGAAATATGCCTTGTTTACTTCCAGAACTTTCAGTTTTTTCATCATTCAATCCCGTTTATTTTGCCGTAATCAAGTATATACTGCTGCAAATCAATGCCAACAGACTCGGCAAGTTCCATCATCTTAACAGTACGCTGAACAAATTCAGGTTCTCTCATGGTATCGTTATCCATACGCTGTAAAAATTCGGGCAGATATGTTTCCATTGCAAGCTTGAAATCATCTTCGGGTGTTAAAAAATTCTCATAGTTTTCCATATCAGATAATCTCCTTATAGATTTTATAAAGCATTTCGGCAGATTTTTCCCATGTAAAATCTTTTGCACGTTTCAATCCACGCCTGCTTAAATCATCTCTTAAATTTTTATCGGAATACAGTCTGTGAAGTCCGTCGGAAATACTTTCTTCGGAATAAGCATCGCATATAACTGCACAGTTGCCCGTAACTTCGGGAAGTGATGCCGTATCGGAACTTAATACAGGTACACCGCACGCCATTGCTTCAAGCGGCGGCATACCGAATCCCTCATATATCGACGGAAACACGAATGCCAATGCACCGCACATAAGCGGATTCATGTCGGCGGACGGTACATATTTTGTGAAAATAACCTGCTCCGACAAATTCAGGTCTTTTACTCTCTGAAATATGCTGTCGTACAGCCAGCCTTTACCGCCTGCGAGTACAAGTTTCGGCGGATTTTTTACTCTCTGAGTAAAAATATGATATGCATTAATCAGTCTTTCAAGATTTTTGCGTGGTTCGATTGTACCTAAGTACAGGAAATAATCGCCGTCTATTTCAAGTGACTTCTTTACTTCGGGTATGCGTTCGGGATTTTCGCATGGTCTGAACTTCCGTAAATCAACACCGCAAGGCACTACACGGATTTTTTTCTCATGCTGTGGGAAATACTTTATTATCTCAGTTCTTGAAAATTCAGAGTCTGTTACTATAATATCAGCTCGCTTCATGGACTGTTTAAGTCCCGTGTTCAGCATTATTTTGGTACGCCCACGCACTGTTTCAGGAAATGCCTTGTATACCATGTCATGTACCGTTATTACAGTTCGCCCATGTACCGCAGGCGGTGCGATATAATTGAAAAAGTGCGTTATATCAGCGTTTTTTCCAAAAAACATACTATAAGGCACAGGAATAAACGTACTCATGGCACGATATACGTATCCTGAAAAATGCACAAGATTTGGTTTGATATTCTGTGTAAAAGGTGCGAGGCGTTCAAGTTTTATGTGGTCATCTTTTCGGGAGAAAAAATTGTAGGTATAGTTATTTTCGGGGTGCAGACGTGCCATAGCAGTAGTCTGTCCCGCCTCGCACCAGCCTATGCCCGTCATTCTGTCGCTTATCAATGGCAGTGCGTCGAATGCTATATTCATATTTCACTCCTTATAAAACATATCAGTATTATCAGAAACGGTACGAACAGGCACATTGACAATATAGCCGATATGACGTTTTCTATGACTGATTTCGCCGATAAACAGGCGTTTTCAGGATTGTTTTTATCGTATATGACAGAAATTTTTTTATTGATTACCATTGACGGAAATATCAGCCAGTTATATATTTTCGGTGCGTATTCAGTACCGTTTTCGTCTGTAAAATATACCTGAACATATCCCCCTGAGCCTCTTCTTTGAGGCTTTACAATCCATATTGTACCTTGTGTTTTTACGCCGTGTCGTGTGAGTTTAATCAGGCATATCAGATTTTTTATATATAAACATAACGGTATTGAGGAAATCAAAGTAAGATATACCATTAATATCATATAATTTTCTGTAAGTGTCACTAAAAACAACAGTAAAAGCATGATTATTCCGACAAGCCATACTTTCCATGTATTGCCGATAAACAATATTACAACCATAACAGGAATTTTTATTCTATACAGCCATAAATTCTGTAAAAATTTTTTCATAATCCCCAGTAATCTCAAAAATCAACCTAAAGTTTCTTTTATCACGATTTCTTTTTCCAGAATGTCCAAATCATTATTTACCATGTCTTTAACGAGTTCAGAGAATGAAATTTCACGTTTCCAGCCGAGTACTTTTTCAGCCTTTTCAGGATTTCCGAGCAGAATATCAACCTCAGCAGGACGGAAGAATTTCTTGTTTATCTTAACAATAGTCTTGCCATTTCTTTTGTTTATGCCGATTTCGTCAACACCTGTACCATGCCACTCAACATCAATTCCGACGTGTGAGAATGCAGTCTCAACAAATTCACGGACTGTATGTGTTTCGTTGGTTGCAATTACATAGTCATCTGGCTTATCCTGCTGTAGCATGAGCCACATTGCACGTACATAATCTTTGGAATGTCCCCAGTCACGCTTTGAATCCATGTTACCGAGTTCAACATAATCCTGCACGCCGAGCTTTATTCTTGCAACTGCATCTGTGATTTTTCTTGTAACGAACTCTATTCCACGTCTTTCGCTTTCGTGATTGAATAGGATACCTGAGCAGGCAAACATTCCATAACTTTCACGATAGTTCTTTGTAATCCAGTGACCATACAGCTTTGCTACTCCGTACGGACTGCGTGGATAAAACGGAGTAGTCTCTTTCTGCGGTATTTCCTGTACGAGTCCGAACATTTCAGAAGTAGATGCCTGATAGAATTTTGCTGACGGTTTTACAAGTCGGATAGCTTCGAGCATATTTGTTACGCCGAGTGCATCAATATCAGCCGTGCCGAGAGGAGTATCCCAGCTTGTTGCAACGAATGACTGTGCCGCAAGATTATATACTTCGTCCGCCTGTGAGATTTTCATTGCTGAAATAAGTGAAACAGGGTCAGTCATATCGGCGTAAATCAGCGTTACCTTGTTTTTGAGATGTGCTATATTACCATAATCCGCTGTTGCCTTACGTCTCCAGATTCCGTAGACGTTATAGCCTTTTTTGAGAAGAAGTTCAGCAAGATATGAACCGTCCTGACCTGTAATACCTGTAATAAGTGCATTTTTCATTTTGTTATCTCCTTAAATTAAATCATTTCTGCCCTGTTCTTTAAGTCGGGCGATTATTTTCTTAACGTCCTGAGTGCTGTTTTTGGAGCATACAAGTACAGCGTCCTCGGTATCAACTATTATAATATCCTCAATGCCGACTGCCGCAATGAGACGTTTTCCGCCACATATTGTCACATGACGTGTATCTTCTGCAATGACATTTCCGTCAATATAGTTGCTGTCGTCGTCTGTATCATTGATACGTTCAACGGCAAGCCAGCTTCCTACATCGTCCCAGCCGAAATTTCCGGGAATAGTGTATATATTATCAGCCTTTTCCATAATGCCGAAATCGATGGATTCACTTCTGAATGATGTAAACTCTCTTTCAAGCACTTCATTGAAATTACCAGTTCCGAATGATTCGCCGATTTTCATTGCACCGTCGTAAATATCAGGCATGAATCTATGGATATTGTTCATGATTGATGACAATTTCCATATAAACATACCGCTGTTCCATAAATACCTGCCTGATTCAAGATACTTTTCAGCCGTAGGCAAATCAGGTTTTTCAACAAATCGCTCAACTGAATATGCACCGTCTTTTTCAATTCCGAAATTTATATATCCGTAGCCTGTTTCGGGATAATTCGGTGTTATGCCGATTGTTACAAGATTTTTGTCCTTTTCTGCGACTGATACGGCTTTTTTCAGTGTATCGGCATAAAGTATTTCGTTTGATATGAGGTGGTCTGAGGGAAGTACAAGCATAACAGCATCATCATACTTGCGGTTTATCACAGCCGCCGCAAATGCAATGCACGGAGCTGTATTTCTTGCACACGGTTCAGCAAGTATATTTTCTGTCGGAATTTCGGGAAGCTGTTCCCTGACAAGTGCTGTATATGATGAATTTGTCACTATGAAAATATCTTCCATATCAACAACAGGCAGAAGTCTTTTTACTGTTTTCTGAATCATTGTTTCGCCGTCTGATGTAAGCGACAGAAATTGTTTTGGACGTGAAGTTCTGCTTTTCGGCCAGAAACGCTCACCTTTACCGCCTGCCATAATAACTGCTGTTGTTTTCATATATCGTTGTCCTTTCTTTTGGTTTTCTCCATAATTATTCCCTCGTCCGATTCAGCATTGGATTCAGGCGGAAAAAGCATTGTTTTTACAGTCATAAGTATTATCTGCAAATCCAAGCGGAACGAATAGTTTTCTATGTACATCAAATCCATTTTAAGCTTATCATAAGGCGATGTATCGTAAACTCCTGTAACTTGTGCATATCCTGTTAAACCAGCTTTGACCTTGAGTCGGAACTCAAATTCAGGCATTTCCTTCTTATAGAGTTCAGTAAGTTCTGGTCGTTCGGGTCGTGGCCCAACTACTGACATTTCTCCTTTGAGTATATTAAGAAGCTGAGGAAGTTCGTCCAGTCTTACTTTGCGGAGAAATCTGCCGACAGGTGTGATTCGAGGGTCATTTTCCGAGGCGAGCTGTGGAGTACCTGATTTTTCTGCATTTACTATCATACTGCGGAATTTGTATATATAAAATTCCTTGTTGTCTATTGTGAGACGTTTCTGTTTATAGAATACAGAACCGCCGTCGTATAATTTTATGGCAAGTGCAGTTATAAGCATAAACGGTGACAGGAGAATCAATGCAAGAAGTGAGAAAACTATATCAAATGAACGTTTCAGTATACGCTGTTCAAAATCAAGTCCGTAGTTTCGGCAAAGGAGCAGGGGAGTATCAAAAAGTCTTATATCGTCTGCACCTCTTATTATAATATCTGAAATTTTCGGTGCTATATACGAACGGATTGAATTTTCAAAGCAGAATTTCAGATAAAAATTTCTTTCCTCGGCAGGAATATCGCATATAATAACACCCTCATATTTGAGAATAAGTTCCTTTATTTTTTCCTGCGGTTCACTTATGCTAACCGATTCGCAAATCATATATTTGTCTACACGACGGCTCATTTTAAGAACAAGTGAAGCCGCCTGATGACTTCCATAAAGAATAATCAGTTTGCGTGGCGGATAGATTAGGAAATATATTTTTCCCGTAATCAGCGTCCAAAGGGATATTATACCCAAGTCTGCGAACAGCATGATAATCATAGGCGTTACATGCATGAAGTCACGCCCGATAAGACTTATCAGAAAATACGCCACAAAATCAACACATACTATAGAAATAAGCTGAGAATAGAGCATGTCGGTTTTTTTTAGGTAGCCGAACTTAAAGCCGTTGTAAGCCTTGAAAAAAAGCCATACAAGTATACAATATATGCCGATGAGAACCCAGTTTCCCCGCCTGTAATATGGCAGAACGATTATATCGCTGTAATATCTGTACCAGACAAAGGCAAATGCCCCTGTCAGGATTATGAGCAGAATTATTGTAAGCGAAAAAGAAATAAGCCGTTTGAATTTGTCTCTTTTCATAGATTAAGTGTGCGGAAAATCCGCACATCTCCTTATATTTATAGATTTCATTATATCAGACAAAAACGGTTGTGTCAATAGAACAGGCGATAGATTACAAAAAACGGTGTCAAAAACTGTCATTTTGTACAAAAAAAGCTCTCCGCAAAAGGAGAGCTGTAAGATGTCATTTTCTTTTTGTCTTGTTTTTTCTGTCGGTACTTCTTTTGAGGTCGCTCATTTTTTCTTCACTTGACTGTTTGAAGTGACTAATCATATCTTCGAAAGTCATTTCGGACTGTGGAACGGGCTTTTTCGGTTCCCAGACAATGGGTCTGCTTTTGCGTTCCTTGTTGGGAGTAAATTTCTTCTTTTCAGCGGAAAGCTCATTTTCATCGACAGCTTTCTTGATAGAGAGACTAACTTTTCCCTGTTCATTGATGCCTATAACCTTTACTTTTACTTCCTGACCCTCTGTGAGATGGTCACGGATTTCATTGACAAATGTGTTGGCAATTTCAGATATATGTACCATTCCTGTGCCGCCTCCGTCAATGTCAATGAAAGCACCGTACTGGGCAATACCTTTAACCTTTCCTATATAGATTTTTCCGATTTCAACCTGCATAGTAACTACAAAACTCCTTAATAAATATTGATATAATAAAATATACTAAAAATTATGTCATATGTCAGTCTCTTGATGTATCATAGAAACGTCTTTCGTCCGGATAAGCATAACCTCTTTCTTCGAGAGCAATTTTTTCCATATATGCCGACAGGTCATCGCTGTCGAGAGTTCTTTTCAAATCCTCATTTTTGATGTTGAACTCATCAATTTTTAATTGGATTTTTGTAAGCTCACGTTCTTTCTGTTTACAGTCCTGTTCAGTGGTGATAAGCAAAACAGTGCATACTATAATCATGGCAGTAGCTGTAATTTTCACAAGACCCCAGTTGAACAGTCTTTTTTTTGTATTGCTGTTATTGACTTTTACCGGTTTTTCTTTCGTTTTCTTCAGCAACGATATTCACGTTCTTTCTCTTTTTGGATTCATTTTTATTATACAACAAATGCTTATCACTTTGCAAGAGGAAATTTGCTTTTTTAATATGTTTTACAATATTTTTGGAGCTTTCTACAAATTTGCCCCCTGCTTTTTTGCATAAAATTACATATATAGCTTTAATGGGTGAAAGGATTCTGCCTACGAAGCCGAAAAGTTTTCTGAAAGTTCTTATAACGAAGCTTCCGAGAGTGAAAAAATACAGTGTGAAACCGAGTGCATTGCCTATTATGAAATAGAATCTTAGTTCACCTCTTGCCTGAACCGATGCAAAAGCCGACAGGAATACGGCATAGCATGAAAGAAAAAGCACGTCCTCTACTATTATAAAAAAGAAATTATGTTTTATTATAAGACGAAGGGTGCGAAAAATATCATAGAAAACTCCGATAAATGCACCGGCAGCACATGAAAGCAGGAACAGCACAAGTTCTTCATGTATACTGAAAAACGTCTCAGGCACATTCATCTGAAAAGTCTCCCGAGTGCTGAAATTGGATTCTTCCTGTCACGGTCACCGTAGATAACTGCCCATATATCGCCTGTTATTGTCATGTCGCCTGTTTCAACGCTCATGGAATCAATGTGCAGTTCACGTCCCTGAATTGTGAGTTCGCCGAGCTGAGTATAAAGGCATATTGCCTTTTCATCAAAGCTGTCAACATCGGTTATTCCCGAAATGCTCATGCTCTGTCGGTTTTCAATGATGATATTGTGGTCTTTTTTTATAGTCTTGTCCTGCATGGTATTTTTCTCCTTAAAATTATTTCTTCTGCATTATATTCATACAGCGAAGAATCTATTCGTAAAAAACATTGTGAAATTTCCACAAAAATCCCATAAAAAATTTTTATGCTTTTTAGACTAATGCCACTTGCAAAGTATAGGTTTTTATGATATAATAAAAATACTATCTGAAATAATCGGCGGAGGCTGTGTTATAATACTTATGGAGGTCAAATTTATGAGCGTACTTGAAATAATCGGCGGAGTAGTTCTTATCATTGCGTGTATCGTTATAGTCGTTCTTTGTCTCACACAGGAGCAGAAGTCACAGGACAGCATGACTGCGGCTCTTACAGGTGCAAGTGCCGATTCATTCTATGGAAAGAATGAAGGCAGAAGCCGTGAGGCAATTCTTGCAAGATTCACAAGAATATGCGGAATAATTCTTTTTGTGATAACTCTTGCGGTTAATATTGTCCCGATTTTTATCGATAAGTAAAAGAAAGAATCTGCCCCGTGACAAATGTCATGGGGCTTTTTTAGTTGAGGTGTTAAATTTATGTCAGGAAAATCAAAGAAAAAAATTTCATCAAGTAATTCTGAAATCAGCGTTGAAAGTTATAAAAATAAAATTGTTACTTTTTTGCAGTCGTATAACAAAAAACTTATGACAGTTGCGGAACTTGAAAAAAAGTGCCGTACCAAAAAATCGGGCAGAAATAATTTTGTACAGGCATTTGACGAACTCCGAACAGACGGTGTTGTAGTTATGCGTAAGGGAATGAAAACCGCCCTTGCCGAACGTCTCGGAATGCGTACAGGAGAAATCACACGTTTAAGCCGTACTTTCGGATTTGCCATAACCGACGACGGTACGGAATATTTTATTCCCGGAAAATGTATGCTCGGTGCTATGCCTCATGACAGGGTTCTTATTTCTGCTATACCATCACGTTCGGGAGAACCTGAAGGTGAAGTTGTTGATATTCTAAGCTTCGGAAATAACGAAATGACAGGTCTGATTGAATATGCTGACGGCGGTCTTTATCTTGTTCCCGATATTTCTCCGAATACTCATATTATAATCGATAAGGGAAGCACGGTTGATTTCAGTGAAGGCGATAAAGTTCTTGCGGAAATCACCCACAGGGGAAAAAGACACGCTGAACATAAAGTGCGTATTATCTCCGTTTTCGGAAGCAGTGAACTTGCAGCTTCATGTGCGGAATCAATTCTTGTTCTGCATGGAGTCGAAAAGAATTTCCATGAAGATGTTCTGAAAGAAGCTCATAAAATTGAAGAAGGCGGTGTGCAGGAATACAGTTTCAATAATCGTGAAGATTTGCGTCATCTGCCTGTTTTCACTATAGACGGTGCGGAGTCAAAAGACCTTGATGATGCAATTTCGGTTGAGCGTACTGAAAAAGGCTGGTTATTGGGAGTACACATTGCCGATGTTTCACATTATGTAAAGGGAAACAGTTCTCTTGACAAAGAAGCTCTGAGACGTGGTACAAGTATTTATTATGCGGATAAAGTCATTCCCATGCTGCCAAAGGAGCTTTCAAATGGTATATGCTCGCTTAATCCAGATGAGGACAGGCTTACTCTTTCAGCATTCATGGAACTTGATGCAGACGGCACAATGCTGAGTTATCATTTCTGCAAAAGTGTTATCAGGTCAAGAGTCAAGGGCATATATACTGAGATAAACAGAATCCTTGACGGAACGGCAGACGATGATATACTTGCAAAATATGACTGCGTTGCACGGGAAATCCCATTAATTGACGAACTTGCCGATATTTTAATCGCAAGAAAAAAACGTCGTCATGCTCCTGAAATTGAAACGACAGAAAGCAGACTGATAATCGACAACAACGGCATATGCGTTGATATTGAACCTCGTGAACGTGGAAAATCGGAACGTATTATTGAGGAATTTATGCTGTGTGCGAATGAAGCGGCGGCAAAACTTGCAAGAGAAAAGAATGTTCCGTTTGTTTATCGTGTTCATGAAGCACCGCCCGAAGAAAAAACTGCTGTTCTGTGCGAACTTCTCACGAAACTGCATATAGAATATCCGCATTTTACTGAGTTTAAGCCTGCTCATGCTGCTGAAATACTAAATAATGCAAGAGATACCGAAAAATTTCAGGCAGTCAACATGATGGTACTGCGTTCGATGTCAAAAGCAAAGTATTCGGAAGAGCCGTTGGGGCATTTTGGACTTGTCCTTGATGATTATGCACATTTTACGTCCCCTATACGCCGTTATCCCGATTTAGCAATACACAGGATTATTACAGATATTCTTGCGGGCTATGATGAAAAGTGGCTTTCAAAAAGATACGGTGGATTTGCCGTGAATGCGTCTGAGAAATCATCAGCGGCGGAATTAAGAGCCGTTGCCGTGGAAAGAGAGTGCGAGGACTGCTATAAGGCGGAGTATATGAAACATCACATAGGTGAAAGTTTTACGGCAAAAATCTCAGGTGTTACGGAATACGGATTCTATGCGGAACTTCAGAACTCCGTTGAGGGACTTGTACACATCAGAACTCTTCCTGAAGGTGAGTATGACTATTCAGAGCCTGTTGCACTTACAGAAAAATTTAGCAGTGTTTCTTATGAATTG
Source organism: Ruminococcus sp. (assembly GCA_029063695.1). Taxonomy (GTDB): domain Bacteria; phylum Bacillota; class Clostridia; order Oscillospirales; family Ruminococcaceae; genus Ruminococcus. Next base: position 875 of record JAIDNR010000353.1, on the reverse strand, counting down.
GGTGATACTGTGCAGGTTGTATGTGCCTCTGTTGATGTAAGCAGCGGAAACATTGATTTTGTTCTTGATGAGGAGGAATGACATCATGAAAAAACTTTTAATAATATCACTTATGACAGCTTTAATCTGTGCCGTCTCAGCGTGTTCAGACGAAAAAACAGAAAACAGCAGTATGCAGAACAGTTCTGAAAGTATAATTGAGACTTCCGAAATCACACAATCAGAGACTTCTGAAAATACTGAACCTGCAACAACAGAACAGACAACAGAATCGGAAATGACTACAGAATCTGTCAGTACAATAGCAGAAGTTACTACTGAAATGATTCCCGAAACAACTACAGTCACCACAAGCGAAAATTATTCGCAGATTGATGCAAGCGAGGGTATAGTTTTTGATACTCCTGTTGCGGAGAAAAGCGAGCCGGAACTTATTGCGGCGGCTCTTGCACTTTTTCAGTCCGCCTGTAAAACCGAATGGGATTATACTGTCGGTTCACCCTATGAAATCGACATGAATCAGACTGCTCAGAATCAGTTCGGCTGGGACTGCTATCTTATCACCACAGAGGGAATAAATTCCCTTGCCGATGTACGTGCAGATTATCATAAAGTATTCAGTGAAAATTATGCTGATAGTCTTGATGAAGTTTTTACGGAGGTAAACGGTCATGTTTACTGTCTTAATGGTACAAGAGGTGCTGATATTTTCTATGAAAAATCAGTCTTTGTTTCTATAGATTCACGTTCGGAAAGTGAAATTGCTTTCACTGTTCAAAATTCCTACAGCGGTGATGATTTCGGAGGAAATGCTTATAATACTCAAGATGAATTTGTTATATCGATTGATTCCGACGGTGCATGGCGTGTCGCAA
>JAIDNR010000352.1 GCA_029063695.1 Ruminococcus sp. | reverse complement strand
CACGGCGTTCCAGTAAGCGAAAAATCAGCGATAAAACCAAGACCGAGCAAGGAAAATACAGCGGAAAATATTCGCTGTCGGAACTGATGATATGCGGTCACTGCGGAACTCCGTACAGACGTAAGACATGGATAAAAAACGGCGAAAAACTGGCGGTATGGCGATGTATCAGCCGTTTGGAACACGGTAAAAAATACTGTCCCGATTCACCGACTATCAGGGAAGAATCGCTCCACAAAGCCATAATTCACGCAATAAATAACTATTATTCTTGTCGAAATGATATCGCAAGAATTCTCAAGGCGAATATCGGAACGGTGCTGGAATGTCAGGGGCAGGAGGAAATTATCTGCATCGAAAATAGGTTGAAAAAAATCGACAAGGCAAGAAACGCTCTGGTAATGCTGATAGCTTCAGGAGGTTGTGATGAGGACAGGCTTGACAGTGAATTTGCGAAGCTGTATCAGGAGGAACAGCAGTTGAGTGAACGACTTGAAACTTTGAAATCACAAAATAAAACTTCTGCTGAAACTCAGGCAAAACTTGATGTAATAATGGACATGATTGAACATGAAAAATTTGAGCTGGAAACGTTTGATAATGTACTTATCCGCAAATTAATCGAGTGTATAAAAGTACTCAGCAAGACCGAAATACTGGTGATTTTCAAGGGCGGTTACGAAGTGAAAGCTGAAATTGAATAATACGAAAAAATGACTTGCAGAATGTTCTGTAAGTCATTTTTATTGGCGGTGATGAAATAAAATGTCAGGAAATTTTGAGGGAATAAAAACGCAAAAATTCGGTGTGGAAATTGAGTGTACGGGTTTGACAAGAGAAGATGCGGCAGAAGCTGTTGCAAAGATTTTGGGCGGTTCGCCGGACTATTTCGGAGGAAGTTACGACCGATATGACGTTTACGACAGTCAGGACAGGCGATGGAAAATCATGTCTGACGCAAGCATAAGATGCACGACTAAGGACGGCACTCCGGCTTCAAAAAAATATTCTGTGGAGCTTGTGACGCCTATTTTGGAGTACAAAGATATGGCTTTGCTTCAGGAAGTTGTGCGTTCTGTTAGGCGAAGCGGCGGCGTTTGCAACGAGTCGACGGGAATCCATATTCACATTGATTTTGAGCCGTATGATCCGCAAAAATTGCGTAATCTTGTGAATATTTTCGCAAGTAAAGAAGATATGCTGTATCAGGCTTTGCAGGTGGATTCAAACCGTGAAAGCACTTACTGCAAAAAAGTCGATAATCATTTTGTTGAAGAACTGAACAGGAGAAAACCAAAAGATTTACAGACGATAAAACGGCTGTGGTACGGCGATAATGCTGAATATCACTCCCATTATGACTCATCACGGTATCGATGTTTGAATTTACATCCGGTGTTTACTGATAACAATATTGAGATCAGGGCGTTCAACAGTTCGCTGAATGCAGGCGTGCTGAGGGCATATATTTCGCTGGTGCTGGCAGTCAGCAATCAGGCTTTGACACAGAAATCGGCAAGTCCCCGTGTGACGCAAAGTGAAAATCCACGATACACTTTTCGCTGCTGGCTGATTCGTATTGGACTAAACGGACAGGAATTCAAGAATTGTCGCAAGCACTTGCTTTCGCATCTTGAGGGCAATATTGCGTGGCTGCACCCAGAAGATGCTATAAAACAGCGTGAACGCCTGAAAGCTGAACGAATCGCCGCCCGTGAGCAGCGTGTCGAGCCTGTGAGGGTCGTTCAGGAGATAAACGGTAATGTACCCGAAGTATCCTTAGAACCGCCGGAAAACGAGCGTGAAACGACTTTTGAGGGTGAAGAATTTGAACAAGAAGAAGCATTTGAGATGAGTATGTAACGGAGGTAGTAATGAGTAAAAAACAGCTGTATATCGCCTATGGCAGCAATATAAATCTTGAACAGATGGCATACCGATGTCCGCATTCCAAAGTTGTGGGAACATCCGAAATCAAAAACTTTGAACTGGAGTTCAGAGGAGTAGCTACGATTGTCCCAAAAGAAAATATGAAAGTGCCTGTATTAATCTGGGCGCTTGACGAAAGGGATTTGCCCGTGCTTAACAAATACGAGGGATTTCCAAGTTTCTACAGACAGGAAAAAATGCCCTTTGAAATGGACGGAAAATCTTATGAGGGTATGGCGTATCTGATGAATCGTGGAACGATCTCTCCGCCGAGTCCACAGTATTACAACACGATTTTGCAGGGATACAGAGAGAATGGGCTTGATGAGTCCTATCTGGAAACAGCTCTTGAAAATTCGATTTATCATAATCAATTTATGGAAGAAGAACTTGATGAAGATTTAGA
>JAIDNR010000351.1 GCA_029063695.1 Ruminococcus sp. | reverse complement strand
AGTAATGCTGTCAATTGATGAAGTTGTATCTTATTTGGAAAACGAAATTTCGAAAGATGAAATTCAATCGCTTGCTCAAAGTCGTTCGCAATATTATGCGATTGTTTATATTTCAGATGAATTACTCACATTTGATGGAGAAGATGCACTTGATATCGAACGGAGCTTTGTGCCAGCTTTTATTGAAAATCGCAAGAGGATTTCACAAGATGTAAATGTTAACGGAAATATAAGTGATATTTTTGTTGAAGGAACAGTTTGTTATCCTGGACGTGTAGTTGGTGAAGTAAGAATAGTAAAAACTCTTGCTGATTGTGATAAAGTTCAAAAAGGAGATGTTTTGGTAGCTAACATGACAACACCTAATTTTATTTCAGCTATGGAAAGAGCTGCTGGTTTTGTCACGGATCAAGGAGGAATAACATGCCATGCAGCTATATTATCACGAGAGATGAAAGTTCCCTGCATAGTAGGAACATCAATTGCAACAAAGGTTTTGCATGATGGTGATAGAGTTGAGGTTGATGCATATTCAGGAATAGTACGTGTATTAAAATAAGATAGTGTTAAGAATAAAGGTTCATTACAGCCAAAAAAGAGCAACGCTGAGGAGCGACTTGACATAGGATGTAAGGTATACAGTGAAGGCTAGCAACATTTGTTGTTACCTTTTCACTTTCACTGGAATCATTCAAACGGGTAAACTTTGGGAGCAAGAGGTCAACTTATTCATCAGCGGTCAGACTATAAATCTAACAAGCGATGAAAATATCTGTAACACTGTGTCTATTCAGTTCTAAGTTGACGTTTGATAAAAGCTAATATACTTTATTGTATGAAATGTACGAACTTGGAATCTTCTTCTATTATTTCATTTATGATACCACATTCTTGAGAAGGTTGAGCATGTTGCAAATCACACAAAACAGCTACTTTACTCATTCATCTATTTTATAGTCACAAGACATATTAGCACCCTAATTTTGATATAAAGTTAGGGTGCATTTATTTTGCAAAAGTGCCGTGTTTTCAGGATTTTTCGCAAATCGAAAACGATAGGTCAGAATGACGAGCCAATTCTGAAATGATAGTGGTACAAAACGGCAATAAAAAAACGATAACCCTAACCTATCGTTTTTTTATTGGGTTTCTGCTGAAAAAAGGGTGCATTTGTTCATAAAGTGTTCATAAGTAAAAAAATAGAGCCTGTGAAGCGGTTTTTACTTCACAGGCTCTTATGTTTTCAGGTTTTCAAACCTCAATTTTCATGCCGTTTCGGAATAAGAAGGTAAGCTCTCCGTCTGTTCCCACTGTTACATTTTCTACCATGATACGCCACAGCTTTTCGTCAAAGGCGGTGACCATCATGTCATGTTCCTTGAGCTGACGAATCATTCCGTCAAGCAAATCCTTTCGGGAAAGACGGCTGGCTTTCTTACTCTGCAATGCTTTGAGAACTTTATCGCCCTCTGACTTCTGCTGTTCATATTCAGCCATTTTCTGATTGTAAAAATCTTCACTCTGCGGATGCAAGGCGTTTTCTTTGATGAATGCCTGCATGGCTGCGGTAAGTTCGTTCAGATACTGATACTGTACATTAATTTTTTCATTCAGAGCAGTGCAGTCCGAAAGCATATCTCTGATTTGTCGGCAGGATGTGAGGAAGTCCTCTTTGTTCTCGCATATCTTCCCACAGGCGATGACGAACTTTTCCCTGAGAGTATCCTCATATAAGTGCGGTGTATCGCACTTTTCGCCGTTCTGGAACTTATGATTGCACTGCCATATCACACGACGATACTTGCTTGTGGAATGCCATACCTTTGAGCCGAAGTACCCTCCGCAGCAGGAGCAGATAATTTTAGTTGAGAAGATGTTACTGCTGCTGTAGACTCTGCCGATAGCCTTGCGTCTTGCCATTTCAGCCTGCACCAATGTGAATTCCTCCGGATCAATAATCGGCGGATGACTGTCCTCAACGAAATACTGCGGAACCTCGCCCTCATTGACCTTTTGCTTTTTTGTCAGAAAATCCACAGTGAACTTCTTCTGTAAAAGCGCCGACCCCTTGTACTTCTCGTTTGTCAGAATACTTTCAATCGTGCGGCTGTACCATTTCTCACCGCCGCCGGGTGCGGGAGTATTTTGCTCCATAAGGAGCTTGGCGATTTTGTTGGTAGTCAGCCCCTCCATAAAGCTGCGGTAGATAAATCGGACAATCTCCGCTTCCTCCGGTACGATCTTCGGAAGTCCGTCCTCACCTTTGCGATAGCCGAGGAAACGACCATAGGGGATAGTGACCTTTCCGTCTGCCATACGTTTTCGCTGTCCCCATGTGACATTTTCGGAGATGGAACGTGACTCCTCTTGAGCTAAACTTGACATTATGGTGATCAACAATTCGCCTTTTGAATCCAGCGTGTAAATATTCTCTTTCTCGAAATAGACCTCCACGCCCTTTT
>JAIDNR010000350.1 GCA_029063695.1 Ruminococcus sp. | reverse complement strand
TGGCTGATTATGTAAAAAGATTTGATTTTACTTTGGGCGTACAGTATACAGGCTCAAACAATTGTGGTATATTATCATATAAGGACAAGCTGTACATCAATATGATTAGAAATATTGAGGAAACAGAACTTGAACGATTATTTTTTTCAAATCTGGTCAGTCATGGAATTTCCGTCTCTGTGGAAAGCAATAAGAAAGGATAGTGTTAAAATGGCATATTGCGTAAAATGCGGAGTAAAACTTGAGGACAGCGAAAAGCAGTGTCCTTTATGTCATACGGTTGTCTATCACCCTGATATAAAGATACCCGATAACACTGTACAGCCTTATCCCGAAGAACATACAATTCTGTTGAGTGAAATGAATAACAAATACAAAATTATAATTGCAACAATCTGTATTTTTATTCCCACAATTCTAACCCTTATATGTGACTATAAAATAAATTCAGAGATTATATGGTCTGATATTGTTTTCAGCTCCGTCTGCTTTCTTTACTGCCTGATATTCGTTCCGTTGATTTTTCCGAAAAAAGATACTCTACTCTATATCGGAACTGATTTCACAGCACTTCTCGTTTTTCAATGGTATCTGTCATATACAACGGGTGGAAACTGGTTCTTTCCGTTTGCTCTGCCTCTTATAATATCAATAATTCTGATTACAGTGACGGCAATTCTGCTGAAAAGATTTACAAAAGCATCATATCTGTTTGTATTTGCAGTTCTCTTTATACTTACAGGAGCAGACTGCATCATTGTAGAATATTTAATCACAAAAGTATTTTTTGATGAAACAAAATTTGTATGGTCATATTATCCATGCCTTACATTCATTGCAGTAGGCGTTATCCTGCTTCTTATCAACAGAAACAAAACACTCAAAGAGCAGATTACAAAAAAATTCTTTGTATAAAACAAACCGGCACTCTGTAAAAATAAGAGTGCCGTTATTTTTTTTTACTTATTTGCAAGAAATTCCTCTGCTTTTTTCATTAAATAGTCCTCATTATCATCATAAAGCGACTTCACAGCAGTTTCATTAAACGGAACTTGTATATCAAGAGTATTTCCCGACTGTCCGTCTGCACCTGAATCTATGAATATATTGCCGTCTGAATCAAGCATAAGCGATGCCGATATGCTTATCATACCCGATTCAAGTTCAATTGAACTTACTCCCTGTGCAGAACCGCAAGGCTCGGTAAATCCCATAACAGTAACATTTTCCATATCGTTCATTACTTTTGTCATATGGTCTGCTGCACTTACACTTGAGGAATTTACAAGCAGTACAATATGACCGTCACCAAGCAGATTTTCACCCATAAAAGTATGTTTTTCGCCTAAAAGGAATTTTCCGTCGTCGGATTTTTTATAGCAGTGCCTCTGTGAATCCCATACACCGTCATTGCAGTAATAATGCTTCCCCTCAGGTGCAAAAAGTTCGGCAATTGACATAATAAGAGTACCCGAACCGCCGCCGTTGCTTCTTATATCTATAACAATATCCTCTATCCCCTGCTGTTTCAGTTCAAGGACTTTTTTTCTAAGTTCGTCTTTCATGCCCGTGTAATCATCGTCATGGGCACTCTGACCATCGAACATCATCATTTTTATTCTGAGACAAGCCGTTGTATCGTTCATTTCATTCCAACTTACATTTGCTGCCTTTATACCCTGATTAAGCGTATCAAGAGCATCTTCCAGCCTGTCATAATACTTTCCTATAGACGAAAGCGAGACAGTCTGTTCTGTGCCGTTATCATCAATGAAAGTGACTTCCGCTTTTCCCTTTCCGCCTGTACCTGCCGCCCACATAGTACGGTAGAAATAAGCATTATCATCATCGGGAAAAGAATATAATTCAAAACATTCCGACTGTTTATTTGCTTCTTCGGGAGAAATACCGTTCCATGAAGTTACAACAGTACCATTATGTATGCCAAGTTCATTAAGTGATTCATCAACATTGACCGCAACAGTTCTGCCGTCCGTATAGCTGAGAAGTACAAGACCGTAATCTTTTCCCGAATGATTACGTATTACCTGTTCCGCAAGTGAATAATCTTCGGGATAAAATGAAGTATGTGCATCATGAAATTCCGCACAGAATTTCGTCCATGCAAGGAAGTTCTGCTCAGTATCATGAAATTCAGCAGCTTCAGCGAACATAGGCTCATATTTATCATAAAGAGCGTTCCAGTCAATACCTTTGTGTTCGGCAAGAATATACCGTTCTTTCATAGCGGCAAAACCTTTTTTAAAGTCGGCAAGATAGTCAACTGAACGATAAGAAGGATTCATATTACCCATAACAAGTCCTGAAATAGTGAGAAATGCAGATACAGCGGAAACAATCCTGCGAGGGAGCTTTTGGGGACGGAACAGTCCGACAAGGAGCAGTGCAGAACCGATATATACGCCGATAAGCGACTTTTCAAATCCTGCATAAGCCATCATGAACAAACAGACAACAGATGGCAGAATATAGAACAGTCTCCATTTACTGCTCATGAATTTTTCAGCGATACCCGCGAGAATGAACAGGAGTACACAGTATAAAAGCTGAATTGCAATCAATAAAATATCTTCTTTAATCATATTTCTGTCCCCTTAATTCAGGTCATCATGGTGGAAATATGCATAACCAACAATAAGAAATGCCGCCGATGCTATGATTGACCATATCACAATAGACTGTATTTCATCTGTAGGAATTGTTGCATCAACAACAGGAGTATAAATATTATTCAGACCATAATTTGCCCACATATCGAAACGGCACAGACGTAAAAGTGAAGTAGAACCTAAAACTGCAGGCTGTGCATTACTGAAAAAACCTTCTTCGCACACCATGGAAACCATTAATCCTGCCATAAAATCCATTATGGAATAATTTTTTAAAATAAACGCAAGACAGATATACATACAGATTATACGTAAAATCGGCAGAATTGAGATGAGAAGTCTCTGCACAACATCGCCGACTGTAAAAAGAGTTCCCCAGCCACATACTGCTGAACAAATTACAACAGGTGCTGTCACAATAATCATTGAGCCGATAAGCGTGAATATAATTGCAGTAACCGCACGACCAAAATACGAATTGAATCTTGTCTGTCCGCTGAGAATTTCATAATAAAAAGTTTTATCCGAAAAATCACCTGCACATATATCAGAGACTGAAACTCCTATAAATAAGTGCATTGTTGAAAAAAACATGGAATAAACAGTAGAAAAGAACATACAGGCAGAATTTTCAATTGTAGAAACTGAAGTATCTCTGCTTAAATAAAACTCCATGACATTCAGTACAGCGACACCAATAAGGAAAATAAAAGTTATATATTTCAATTTACCTTTTCCGATTTGCTTAATCTGAGCAAGAATAACACGTTTCAAAATAAATTCCTCCTTTATTGCAGATTACGTTTGCGGAACAACGCATATCCTGCCCATAACGTACCTGCGAACATGACAATGGATAATATTACAGTTATACCGATAAACTGTCCGCTTAGTGTATCTTTGAAAATCATAACATCTTCACCGTTTTCAAAGCCGTATGCCATATTTGAAAAACTCAGAATTTCCATCAGATTTTCAGATACCATATAATTTGATTCTGATT
>JAIDNR010000035.1 GCA_029063695.1 Ruminococcus sp. | reverse complement strand
GCTCTGTACTGCTCAGGAAGTTTTTCGGTGTTTTTCTTGAAATATTTGTAAAGCTTTCTGATTAAAAGTTCCGCTTTGCCTTCTTCTTGCTTTGCATTAGGATTTGTATACACTTTTCTGAACATGAATGCTTTTAAATCATCATGTGCCTTGCGGACTTCAAGTTCAAAGTCAATTTCATATACTCCGTGTTTAACTACAGAATCAATAAGAGTTGTAATTCGTCGGGATTTTGTATTGCCGAGAATCTTTATACATTCCGCAGGAAGTTCCGCAATGCTCAGAACACCTGCACGGATTGAATCTTCAATATCGTGATTGATATAGGCGATTGTATCAGCGAGACGTACAACACAGCCCTCCCTTGTATCGGCAGTCATATTTGTATGACATTCGATACCATTCATCACTGCCCTGGTTAGATTAAGTCCTGCACCGTCATTTTCAAGAATTTCGGCAACACGGACACTTTGAAGATAATGCCTGAATCCGTGCGGACAGATTTCGTTCAGCACAGCTTCACCGCAGTGACCGAAAGGGGAGTGACCTAAATCGTGACCAAGTGCAATAGCTTCTGCCAAATCCTCATTTAGTTTAAGACAGCGGGAAATGGTTCTTGCAATCTGTGAAACTTCGAGAGTATGTGTTAAGCGTGTACGGTAATGGTCTCCTACAGGTGATAAAAAAACCTGAGTTTTCCGCTTAAGTCTGCGAAAAGAATTGCAGTGCAGAATACGGTCTCTGTCACGCTGGAAATCAGTTCTGTACGGGCATTTTTCTTCAGGAATTCTGCGTCTTGTCATTTTCTCATTCATACTTGTACAGGCATATTTACTAAGAATTGTTGATTCCGTTACCTCATACTGTTCACGTACTGTCATTAATATCACCCCTTAAAAAATATAAAACGACTTCTGTAATACTTATACTTGTAAAAACCAAAAATCCCTTTAATTTTTTGAAAAAATTTCTATTTTTTTATGATTGCCGAAAAATCCTCATAAAGTTCACCGCAGTCCGTTACTTTTACTGAGCCGTTTGTAATTTCCGTAAGTTCTTTAAGAAGTGCGGAAAGTCTGTCACTCATAACAAGAATTTCAAGTTCCACACTGCTTCCAAAGTCGGAATTTACTGTTATTGTATCAAAATTCGGCAGAATATAGCTGATTTTGCCGTACATATTATAATCGGTTTCGATTTTAAGTCTGTGGCACAGTCTCATATCCATGATATGTGCAGCATCGCAGGCAAGAGAGGCGGTATGAGAATATGCACGTACAAGACCGCCACCGCCGAGCAGGATTCCGCCGAAATATCGGGTAACGACAATACAAACGTCCGTAAGACTGCGTTTTTGAAGAACGTCCAGAACAGGAACTCCTGCCGTTCCCTGAGGTTCGCCGTCATCGGAATATCGAGTTATGTTGTCATTTCTCAGAATATAGGCATAGACGTTATGACGTGCCTTTCTGTGTATGGATTTTATTTTGTTAATGAATTCAACAGCCTCATCATTTGTTTTGACAGGAGCAATATAACCAATAAACTCCGATTTTTTCTCAATAAATGAATTGCTTGCCGGCTGTGAAATGGTAAAATAATTCATATAAAAAGTCCTTTTAGATGTAGGAAAAAGCCGCTCATTTTCGGAGCGGCTTATAAAATTTACTTGTCCATATTGAAACGCTTCTTGAATCTCTCAACACGTCCGCCTGTATCAACAAGCTTCTGCTTGCCAGTATAGAAAGGGTGGCACTTTGAGCAGATTTCAACCTTAATGTTCTCTTTTGTAGACATAGTTTCGATTACGTTGCCGCAGTGGCATGTAATAGTAGTCTTTACAAAATTAGGATGGATTCCCTCTTTCACGATTTTCACCTCTTTAATTTTATTTTCTGTAAATCGTGCAGCCCATCAGTTTCCTTAGACAGTAGTGCAAGTATACATTAGATTTATATTATAGCACACTTTTTCTGAAATGTCAAGCGTACTGCAATATATTTTTATTTTTTAACTAAAATTACTGAAAATTTCTTGAAAAATCGTCGTGAAGTACTTTTTCAAGCATCGCAGCTTCTGCCTTTGTGGGCTGTTTAGCGGTAAGATAAGTTTTGATTTTCGGTTCTGTTCCTGAGGGTCGTACAATCACCTTTGAACCACCGTCAAGGAAGAAAGCAAGTACGTTCGACTTTGGAAGTGTGATTTCCGTAACTTCACCGTTTGCAATGTTCTTTGAAGTGCTTGCTTTATAATCGTCGAACCTTACAACAGGGATTCCTGCAATTTCCGTCGGCGGATTTTCACGAAGTTCAGTCATAATCGAATCCATTTTCTTCATACCGCTTTCACCCTCAAAAGTAAAGCTGTAGAGAGTCTGATAGAACATTCCGTACTTATTGTACATATTCTCACGAGCCTGAATGAGAGAGATTCCTTTTGTACGATAGTATGCAGCCATTTCGCAGATAAGCATCGATGCGTTTACAGCGTCCTTGTCACGGACATAAGAACCAGAAAGGTATCCATAACTTTCCTCAAAGCCGAAAATATAGCGGTTTTCTTCACATTTTTCCTCAAGGAATCCAATCTGTTCGCCGATGAACTTGAATCCCGTAAGAACATCGATGATTTCAACGCCGTATTCCTTGCCGATGGAGTTGACAATATCAG
>JAIDNR010000349.1 GCA_029063695.1 Ruminococcus sp. | reverse complement strand
GTCAAGAAGTTTTTCTGATAAAAGTATTGGAATTTTCTGAGATGATGATTCATTATTTTTATTATCTCACACTTACAATAAGATATGTTTTTCATTTTTCTTCATATTTTGAAATCAAAATATCTTTCAGCGTTTCCATCAGTTTTTCTATATCAATAGGCTTTGCCACATAACCATTCATTCCAGAATCAATAGCTTCCTGCCTGTCCTCTTCAAAAGCATTGGCGGTCATCGCCACAATAGGAATCTCCGCTTTTACCGGGTCATCAAGTGCACGAATGGCTCTTGTAGCCTGATAACCATTCATAACAGGCATCTGAACATCCATCAAAATCAAGTCATAGGTATCTTTCGGCTTTTCATTCATCATCTGCAAAGCCACAGTTCCGTCGTCAGCCGTATCAATAACGAAACCGACATTCTCCAGAATAGCCTGAGCAATTTCCTGATTCAGTTCATTATCCTCCACCAACAGAATTTTTCTGCCATCGAAGCGTAGTTCAGGTGTTTCCTCTGAACTTTCCTGCTCCATATAAGGTGCAGCCAGAACTTCTCGCAGTTCCGAGAAGAAAATCGGCTTGGAGCAAAATGCCGTAACGCCGGCTTCCTTAGCCTCCTCCTCAATGTCTGCCCAATCGTAGGCGGTAAGTATGATAATTGGCGTAATATCTCCGATTACCTTGCGAATTCGGCGGACAAGTTCAATTCCGTTCATATCAGGCATAAGCAAATCAATGATATATGCACTGTAAGGTTCATTCTGTTCAAGTGCAAATTCTGTACGGATAAGAGCTTCTTTTCCCAAAGTAGTCCAGTCGGGATGCATACCAATAGCAGAGAGCATTTTACTGACGCTGATGCAAGTGTTCACATCATCGTCTACCACCAGTGCTCTGAGATTTGCCAGTTGCTCCAGTCGCTGAGACTTCACAGGAATATCGGCAACTCTGAAACGGAACTTTACGATAAACTCTGACCCTTTTTCTTCTTCGCTTTCAACTGTGATAGTACCGCCCATCATGTCTACAATATTTTTGGTAATTGCAAGACCTAAACCTGTTCCCTGAATACCGCTTACAGTAGCGGTCTGTTCCCTCTCAAAAGGCTCAAAAACGTGTTTCAGGAATTCAGGACTCATACCAATACCGGTATCCTTGATACGAAACTCATATGAAGCATAGTTCTCCTGTGCTTCCAAGGTCTGAATGACACGAACACTGACCATACCGCCGGGCTTTGTATACTTCATAGCGTTGCTCAGAATATTCAAAAGTACCTGATTAAGACGGAGTTTATCGCAGATAATTGTCTCGTTTACCACGTCCAGAGTATCTATATAAAATTCCAGTTGTTTTGCTTTCACGTCAGCCTGAACAATTGTTTTAAGATCGTGCATAATGTCCGGAAGACTGACTTCCTTTTCTTCGATTTTGACCTTTCCGCTCTCAATTCGACTCATATCCAGCACATCGTTGATAAGACTTAACAGATGGTTGCTTGATGTCAGAATTTTACCAAGATAGTCCTGCACTTGTTCCTTGTTATCGATATGAGTTACTGCCAATGATGTAAAGCCAATAACAGCATTCATAGGTGTACGAATATCATGCGACATATTATTGAGGAAAGTAGTCTTGGCATTATTTGCATACTGTGCCTGAGCCAGAGCCTCTGCCAGAACTTCCTTCTGTTCCTGCTCTCTGCGAATCATCTCATCAATATTCCGAAATCCCGCAAGGATAAAACTATTTTGCTCAGGAGCATTTTCTCCGACTTTCACATAAGTATATTGAAAATGATGGATTTCTCCGTCGGATTGTATACGATAGCTTCCCATATATTCTTGATTTGCATTAAGTTGCTCCCTGACTTTGTTCAGAGAAAGGGCTTCGGTAAGATACTGTCTGTCCTCCTGATGAACACGGTCACGGATATACTGCTCAAGAATCGGGGTGTAGGGATGTTCTTCCACAGAATCGTTTTTCAGTCCTTCAGTAACATAACCTTCCAGTTTTATGATTCTGGCAGTGCCTTTTTCCTCATTTACGGCAAAAACATTTGTATAGTCACGGCTCAGTGCTTCTACAATAGCAAGCTGCTCACCCATCTCCTTGTTTGACTGCTCCGTGGCGTTCAGAAGCTTCCTGCTCCATCGTCCTTTCAGATAGAGTGTCAGAACAATGAATACAATCAGGGCGGTGATAAGAGCAGCGGCAAGCATCATCTTCGGATTGGCTTGTAAATATTGCATGAAACTCATATCCTCGATGGTATAAGTGGTATATTTTGAAACAAATTGATTCAGCTTATCATTGGGTACCTGCTGTATACACTTATTC
>JAIDNR010000348.1:2415-2769 GCA_029063695.1 Ruminococcus sp. | reverse complement strand
GTAGGGTTCCTGCAATGCTGAATACGCTTGTCGGATTTAAGCCTCCGCTTGGTTCGTGGTCAACAAACGGTGTTGTTCCAGCTTGTGCAAGTCTTGATTGTGTAACGGTGTTTGCCAATAGTCTTTATGATGCACTTGAGATAAATAAATATGCAAGGGGTTATGATACGGATTGTCCATGGTCTGTTAAATATGAAGATAAAGGATATAAGCTTCCCGAGAAAATCTATCTTCCAAAAGAAGAGCCATATTTCTTTGGAGAAAGTGCAGAGATTCATAGGTCGAAGTGGCATAGTGCTGTTGAGCGAATTAAAAACATTGGAGTTAAAACAGAATATATAGATAATAAAATGT
>JAIDNR010000348.1:0-2405 GCA_029063695.1 Ruminococcus sp. | reverse complement strand
ATGTTTTATGATGCGGCGGCTATTCTATATGACGGAGCTTATGTTGCTGAAAGATGGTCAGATTTGAAAGAATTTGTCGAATCTCATAAAGAAAAAACATTTCCTGTAACGGAAAAAATTCTTCGTTCCGGCGGAAGCGAGGACAAAACCGCTGCGAGATTATTTGATGATCTGCACAAATTACAGTATTACAAACATAAAACAAAAGAGATCCTTGAAAATGCAGTTATGATAATGCCTACAGCAGGAGGTACTTTTACCAGAGCTCAAGTAAGAAAAGATCCTGTTGAAACAAATAGTCTTATGGGACTTTATACAAATCACTGTAATTTGCTGAATCTTATGGCGATAGCAGTTCCTGAAAATTCAAAGGACAAAGACTATCCTTTTGGCATCACAATTTTTGGTCTTGCAGACTCTAAAAATCTGGTTATAAAAACTGCTGAAAATTTTTTTGAATCAGAATATGAACCTTTTGCTGTTTGCGGACTTCATAAAAAAGGATATAGTCTGGAAAGCCAGCTGACAGAACTGGGAGCGGAATTCGCAGAACACACGGAAACTGTTAGGAAATATAATCTGTATAAATTAAATACAGAGCCGATAAAGCCGGGGCTTGTAAAAGTATTCGATGGAGCAGGGGAGAATATAGCCGTGGATATTTATAATATTCCAAAGAGTAAACTGGGTATTTTCTTAGATAATATAAATTCTCCTTTGACAATAGGAAATATAGAGCTTTCTGACGGAAGAACAGTAAAGGGATTTCTTTGCGAGGAATATGTTTTGAAAAACGCAGAGAATATTACAGAGTATAAAAAATTTTAAAGTGTGTTCACATAAAATGAAATACGTAAATTGCATTTTTATTTGAACATACGCTATGCGGATAAATGTTTCTTATTAGCAGGAGGAAAAAAATGGTTAAACTTGAATCTGAATTTACAAGAGTGGAAGTTATGAGCGGCATTGATAAAGTTGCAGCTTTTACCGGAAAGCTTAACAGCGGAGAAAATACAAAAAAGCTTATGAAACTTGGCGTAACAGGTATTACGATATATAACAATGTAATAGGATGCGGAGTCCAGCATGGTTGTGCAGAATATGAATACGAGCTGGATCCTAAAAAGATTGCGTTTCAGCTTCTGCCTAAAAGTGTAGTAACGATTATATGTGAAACTGACAAAGTAAACGAACTGATAGAATTCCTGAAGCTGGAGCTTTATACAGGACATATCGGAGACGGAAAAATTTTTGTTTCCGATGTAAGAAATATTATCAGAGTCAGGACAGGTGAAGAAGGCGCAGAGGCATTAAAGACTTCATCGATTAATTAGAGCATATTCACATAAAATGAATGTGCGTATTTTTGAACATAATTTTGTCGGTAACAAGGCAAAAAATATGTAGGAAAAAACATTGCTTGGTAAATATTTTTAACACAGTCAGCTGCGAAATTCGCTAAAAATACGTGCATTCCATTTTTATATGAACACGCTCTAAAGCGGAGGAATTTAAATGAATAAAAAAATAGGAATTTTTGGAGCTGTTTCTACTGGCGTCGGGATGCTGATCGCTACAAGCTGTTTTATATCTTCGGCAAGCGGCGCAAGTGCTGTAGGTACGCCTTTTATCATTGCAATAATAATTGCCTGCATAGCTAATATGATGGCGGTATTGTCTATTGCTGAACTTAATGCGATCATGCCTAATCTTACGGGCGGAATCGCACAATATACGCTTGCAGGTCTTGGACCGCTGGTGACTATTGTCACAATGGTGGGCGGTTATTTGATAAGCAATGTGTTTGCAGCTCCGGCAGAAGGAGCTATGTTTGCCGGTGTAATGTCTGAAATATCAGGTGATTCTGTACCGCCCGCGGTTTTCAGTGTAGGAATCACAATTATTCTAATAATTATAAATCTTAAAGGCGTAAATATGTCTACGTTTCTTCAGGAGATAGTTGCGTCATTTATGGTACTCTCTCTGATAATACTCAGTGTTATCGGCACATTTGGAATCGGAACAGGAGTAGAAGTTGAGCAGCCGGCAGTTATATCTTCCGATCTGGCTGATATTTTACCGCTTACTGCAACGGCGTTCTGGTTTTTTATAGGAGCTGAATTTATAGTACCGCTTGCAAAGGATATGAAGAATCCACGAAAAAACGTTCCTATTAGTATGATTTTATCACTTGCGATTATGGGGATTATTCAAATAATCATGATTTTTGGATTCAGAAATTATACTAACTGGTCTGAGCTTGGAGAAACAGCATCGCCTCATGTTTTATATGCTGTTGCAATGCTTGGAAAATGGGGCAGATACTCATATGCGTTTACTTAAAAGAAAAAAGACGGAATAAGGCAAATTTTCGTGAACGTTTAGATTGAGAAGTAAATTTC
>JAIDNR010000347.1 GCA_029063695.1 Ruminococcus sp. | reverse complement strand
CAAACGGAAAGCATCATCAAAGCCTTTTAACCCTATAATTTATTATAACTCATTCGTCAAAATTTTACAATACGTATTTTGCATAATATTAAACTGAAAAACGAAATTTTTTTGTGAATTTTACTCAAAAAATGAATTTCACTGCCTTTGTAAAAACATATGTTCCTTTATTTTGATTAACTGTTATAATCTTTTGTCGGATTTTTTCATCAAAAGCACCGAAATTAAAGAATAAGTCTATGAAACATACGAAACTTCACAGACTTATTCTGCTTGATTTTATTATTTTACCACAAAGGTTCATCGCCGTAATATGTCGGGTCATAATACGGGTCATAGTACGGGTCATAATATTCCGTAGGTTCTTCATAGTATTCTGTAGATTCTTCTGTAGGTTCTTCCTCCGGCGGTTCGGTTGTAAGACCAATATCAGTCGGATAGCTGTTCGGATAAACAACAGACGGAGTATAGTTGTAATCGGGGTCAACAACTGTTATATCAGATGTACCGTCGGGAATTTCCTCTCCTTCCGGTCTTGGAGTGTAGAACACATTGAACTTGGAAGATTTCAGTCCTATTGCAAGTTTAAATTCGTATCCCTTAACAGTCATCTGGTCATCAATATTCACATAAGTGACATATCCTGTTGAATCAGAGTACTGAGGTTTAATCCAGTTCTGCGGATTATCTGAAAGTTCAATTTCATATGCCGATTCAATCATATTTCTGAGCTGAAAATCATCAACATATGTAACAGTACCATAATGTGGGTCATATGCGGCATCATAGTCGCTTGAAACAGACCTGAGATAAGGCGGATTTGAATAGAAAACTTCTGAGCAGTTAGCAGTTATTCCGCCGCTTGATGCTGAGAACATTGTAAGTGCGTAATCGCCATTATAATACAGTGCCTGTCCGAGAACTTCAGAAACAGCATCAACAACAACCTGAGGCGGACAAGGTTTACATCTGAGGTCAGCCGCATCATTGCCGTTATATTTGCAGTAACTGTAAACAGCAACCGCCTGTGCCTTTATCGCCTCATAGCTCATAGTTCCTCCGACTTCATTGTAGACAATCTGAGAAACCATTGAAAGCACATCGCCTGAAACTCCATTTACTGTTATTTCTTCTTCCTCCGCAAGACCGGTATTCATAAGATATGTATCAGGATAATAATGATAAAGAATATCCTGATAAGTCCATCCGCTGTACATTGCATAGAAATTAGCACCATTCTGGCTCATTCCTACTCCATGACCCCAGCCGTATGTTACGATTGCAAATTTTCCCGGAATTGATTCAATTACCGGTTCACTTTCAAGCCATGGAATATCACCCACATAACCGCCCGTAACATTAAGTTCAACGGGAGTTGGCTCTTTACTTTTTTTCTTTGAGTTTCCCGAGGCTTCGGGAGAAGATTCGTAGCTTATAAGTGACAGACTGTCATCATATTCATCAAGTTCCGCCTTGAACCATTCAATTTCTTTTTCTTCCTCTTCTTCAGCAGGAATATCAACTGTCTCAGTTGCGGTTGTTGTCTCTGTTGAGATTTCAGTAACTGTTGAGGTATCAGTTCCGACAGTTGTTTCTGCTGTAGAAGATGTTGTGGTATCTTCCGCAATTGCAGTTACAGGCACAGCACTAAAAGTAAGAACTGTTCCCGCAATAACTGCTAAAGTTTTCTTAAATGAATTCTCATTACTCATTGATATCACCTCATGAAGTAGTATCAGCATCTTTTTTATGTGCTTTTTTATATTCCTCTGTTCTCTCAACAGTGGATAAATCCTCTGCCGACTCTCCGTCACGCAGTCTCCGTGCAATTATACAGAATCTTGAATTGTCCTCATCTGCATAGCAGGTTGAGAGAGTAAGCAGTTTATCACCGTATTTTACGTCAACACCTGTTTCAAAAAGCTGTTTTTTCTCAACGCAGTCCATATAGTAATTAAAATCATCTTCAGTATCAAGCTCTTCCATATTCCAGTAATTAAAATCGGAATACCAGTTTCCGCCTGTGATAATGCAGGCACAGATTACATAATCATAGTCCTTATAATTTGAACTGAGTTCAATAAAAGGGTATTTTTCAAAATAGCTGTAATCCTGACGATAACGCCTGATAGAGCCGAACATAGTATTATTAGCCATATTATGACCATAAATAATTATGTTTTCGGACTGCTCGTCCTCAATTCCGCCGAAAGTATTGCGGTAATCCATAAAAAGTGAACCTGCAAACTTATAGCTTCCGTCAAGGTCGCGGTGAAGATAGTAATCATTTGCATCATAAGCCTCACCACCGTAATACGGTATACCCACCGGTATTTCTCCGGGGTCTTTCATAAACGGATAGTCAACATTAGTTCCTTCGATTTTAAGCCAGCCTACAATATCCTTGTTTTCTCTAAGGAGCATTTTTGCTTTATCTGTCATTCCTGTTTCAGACGGAATGTAATTGTACACAGGAAGTACAACGGGTTCTGTGGCAGGTTCTGTAGTTATCGGCTGTGTTGTTGTAACCTCACTGACAACAGGAATATCCTGCTCCTGCTCCTGTGGACGATATATGTATGCCAGTGTACCGAGACCGACAGCAAGCAGAAGTGCAGTACAGGCTGAAATAATTTTTGCTGTTTTGCTCATTTGTTCAATCATTCCTCATTTTTGCTTGTTTATTTATTTTCAGGACCATACGGCTCAAATTCAGCATTTGGGTCATATTTTTCATTAGTCCTTGTCTGATAATAAAGAGATGGGAATTTTATATTCGGATTTGCTTGACTTTCCGTACCCTCATAGGGGTCTTCACCTGCACGAACCTGTCTTGCAAGAAGAATAAGCCTTCCTCTGTCTCCGAGAAGTGTGTTGCAGGTTGAAAGAGTCAGAAGCTGGTCTCCATATTTAACATCGATATTATTTGTACGGAGCGTCCTTCTTTTTGCTTCATTGACGAAATTATAGAAATCCTCTTCATTCTCAAAGTCAAACTTATTCCAGCAATCAAATTTTGTTTCGCTATTATCATCTGCATCTACAATAAAAGCAGCAAATATCTTGTATACATATGTATCGTATCTTGATTCAAGATATATTATCGGGTGTTTATCATAATAATCATTATTTCTGTAGTAGTATTTCAATGCACCGAACATACTGTCATCTGCCATATTGTGACCGTAAATAACAAGGTTGTCTGAATTTTTTACAGACAGATGATGGTCTGCACCGACATCATCAAAATGATTGCGGTAGTCCATAAAAAGAGTACCTGCACGGGATTCACCACCTGTAAAACTTATATCAAGATACTTCATATTATCCTCTGCACGGACTACAGGGAGTTCAAATACAGGTTTGCCGTCAACTGTGGGAAGTGTTATAAATCCGACATAATCAGGATTTATGTCAAGAAGTTTCTGTGCTGAGACGAGCTTTTCATAGTACCTTTCAGGATTATTTTCGCCCGTATCGTCTTTTGTATTGGCAATGGGCGGAGTATATACACTATGAAGTTCAGCAATTTCATTATTTCGCATACCATTACGCCATAAGTCAAGATAATAGTCTCCAACCATATATCCGCATACTATTATTGCAACAATCGAAATAAGAAATACAACTTTTCTTGTGCTTTCAAGTACACCATCGCCTTTTTCGGGAAACAGCCCTCTTAATTTCTGCCCGAAAGTCTTTTTCTTTTTTCTGACAGGCTTTTTCTTTTTGTGATTCACAGCAGACTGTGATTTCGCATGATTACGATTAACACTATCTTTTCTTACACGGTATACGGGTGGAAGCGGTTCACGGTTTCTTACTGATTCAGGTATTTCTGCATCTTCTGGTCTTTTTCCGCTGTTTACAGCCTTACGGATTGCTTTTATCTTTTCAGCTCTTGCGGCAGCTTCTGAATCTATACTGTAATTTGTTCCATTGTTATTTTCACTCATTGAGCTTTTTACCTCCGCTATGAGATACATATTTATATTTTATATAAAATATTGTACACTATTTTCAGTATGCTTGTCAAGTCACATACCCGAATTTTCACACGATTACCTTTAAATTTGCAGAAAGCTTTCATTTTTCAGCTATTTTGTACAAATAAATATGGTAATATTTGTACATTGTACTGTTATCTGCGGTAATCGAATGTTTTCATCTCTGTATTCTCAACAGCCTTTTGAATCAGCGGTTCAAAATCAAATTTTGACTGTGCCTTTTCAATATCCTCCAGTCTCGGCTTTACTTTCGGGTGACGTGGAGTGAATACAGTACAGCAGTCCTCATAAGGCTCGATTGAAGTCTCAAAAGTATCGATTTTACGTGCAATATCTATAATTTCAGTCTTATCCATTCCGACACAAGGACGGAATACGGGTATTCTGCATACCGCATCGGTACAAGCCATTGCCGCCATAGTCTGACTTGCAACCTGTCCCACACTTTCACCCGTAATCAATGCAAGGTCGTTGTCTTTTTCGGCGATTCTCTGAGCAATTTCCATCATGAGACGACGCATTATAATAGTAAAAAATTCCTCAGGGCAGTTATCTTTTATAGCCTCCTGAATTTCAGTGAACGGCACACAGAAAAACGCAATTCCGCCGCAGTATTCCGTTAATTTCTGACAAAGAGTCTCAACTTTGAGCTGTGCCCTGTCGGAAGTATACGGAGGACTTACATAATGAATCGCCGCAATATGTACTCCTCTTTTTGCCATCATGTATCCCGCAACAGGACTGTCAATTCCACCCGAAAGAAGCAGTAAAGCCTTTCCGCTGCTGCCGACAGGAAGTCCGCCTGCACCCTTTATGTTTTCCGCATGAACATATGCATTTGTATCACGTACTTCAACAGTCACAGTAACTTCGGGATTCTTTACATCAACTGTCAGATTTGGGAACTTTTCAAGAAGCACTCCGCCCAATTCTGCACATATTTCAGGCGATTTCATTGGAAAAGCCTTGTCCGAACGCTTTGCATTTACTTTAAAAGTTCCTGCATTACTAAGTATATCGTCAAGGTATTCAACTGACTTGACTTTTATATCTTCAAAATCCTTTTCACATACACAGGCACGGCAGAGTGCGGCAATTCCGAAAATCTTTCCCACACGCTCAACAACTTCACCTAAATCAGTATCATCCTCAAGAGGAGTTATATAAGTCGTGGACTGTGCGGACGTAAGCTGAAAATGTCCCAGACTTTTAAGTCTGCGTTTTATATTTTTTGTAAGCATATCTTCAAATGTACGCTTATTAAGTCCTTTCAGAACCATTTCTCCATATTTTACAAGTACAATTTCTTTCATTTCAGATTCTCCTTATCCTCTTATTGTTTTGATTCCCTCACGGAGTGCCTTTGCAAACTCATCAAGTTCGGATTTCGTTGTCTCCGCCGTCATGCTTATACGCAATGCACTGTCAGCATTTTTGTCTGATATACCAAATTGTTCCAATACTCCGCTCTGCTGTCCCTTTGAACACGCCGAGCCGCTACTTACATAGATTCCCTTTCTTTCAAGAAAATGAAGCATTATTTCAGAACGCTTTCCCACTGAAATATTTACAATATATGGCGAAGCATTATCAACGGAATTTACTGATATACCGTCAATTACCGATATATTTTCAAGCAGATGATTTTTCAGTATCGATACTCTGTCAAATCGTTCTTTTATTGTCGTACTGTATTTCTCAACAGCCGCACCGAATGAACAGATAAGTGGTACACTTTCAGTACCCGAACGGATTCCCTTTTCCTGCTTTCCGCCCGTGACTATCGGCAATACACGGATTCCTTTTTTTATGTACAATGCTCCGATTCCCTTTACAGCATGTATTTTATGTCCGCTTAGTGAAATTAAATCGGCATTAAGAGTACTTGCTTTGAATGTTATTTTCATATAAGCCTGCACGCAGTCGCTGTGAGTAATAATATCAGGATATTTACGCTTTACTGCCGAAAAAGTCTCTTTAACAGGCAGAATATACCCTGTTTCATTGTTGACATACATCATTGTAATCATAACTGTATTTTCATCACATGATTCGACAAAATCAGCGGAATAAAAATTTCCGTCATCTCTCGGAGAAACACGGACAATTTCAAATCCCGATTTTTCGAGTGCCGACAAAGTTTCGTCAACCGATGCGTGTTCAACCGATGATGCAACTATTTTACGTCGTTTTCTGCCATATGCCGTACAGATTCCACGCAGGGCAAGATTATTGCTTTCTGTTGCTCCCGACGTAAATATTATATTGCTTGATTCCGCACCGACTGAATCCGCAATTATTTTTCTTGCATTGTCAACGGCAAGCTGTGCATCAAGTCCCGCACGGTGCAGGGAGGACGGATTGCCAAAATTTTCGGTCATTGCAGAGACCGCCGCCTGTACCGCTTCCGCACAAGGCTTTGTAGTCGCCGCATTATCCAAATATATAAACATATAATCACGCTTTCTTATATAGTTTTATGGAATGTCCTTTTTATTATAACATATTTTATTATAAAATGCTATAGGAAAAATATATTTTCAATTATTTTAATCACTTGACAATTTATTCATTTTATGATATAATGAATACGGTGATTAATTATGGATATTATGAATAACGAAAAAAGAACAGAAATGCTAATAAAAAAATATGGATTTGACTTTAATTCAATTCCAAAAAATGAGATAATCAGCCTTATAAATGAAGAAATTGATAACCATCAGTACAGCAGCAGTTCTGAATATATACGACTTTTATGCGGTTATCTCTACTGCATAGGCGATAAAAGCGATACTGATTTAATCAGAAAAGCGAGATACAGCATAAATATGGACGTTGGCTGTATGATTGACATTGAATGGATTGACAGTCTGGAAAACGGCGGTATTGAAGATATTGAAAATTATGTCCGCCCAAGAAATGAAATCATCGCTGACTTTACAGAATACTATCATAATTTTCAAGCAGATGATGACGACTGAAAAATTTTTCAAATTTTTTCAAAAAATACTTGACAAGCCTGTTTTCTTGTGATATAATTAATTTACCTCGTTTGGGGTCTATTTTTTATGCCCTGTAATGTGAGGGAGGCAAACAACCTATCTCTGTTTTATGCAGGGAGAGTAATTTTTTCAGGAGGTGCCGATATGAGAGTTAAAATTACATTAGCTTGCACTGAGTGCAAACAGCGTAATTACGTTTCCAAGAAGAACAAGAAGAACGACCCGGACAGAATCGAAATGATGAAACACTGCAAATTCTGCCGCAAGCACACTCTTCACAAGGAAACAAAGTAATCGGAGGGAGTATTTGAATGGCTAAAAAAGACAAGAAAAATACTTCTGCCGAAGTGTCCGAAACTTCCGAAAAGGAAAAGAAGTCCAAAAAAGCCGAGGAATCGGTAACTGAGGAAAAGAAGGACAAAAAGAAATCCGAAAAACCGGAAAAGAAAGAACCCAACAAGGTTGCAAAATGGTTTAAGGATTTGAAAATTGAGTTCAAAAAAGTAGTATGGCCGAGCAAAAAAACAGTTTTCGACAACACAGGTATTGTTCTCGCTGTTGTTGTGGCATCTGCTGTCCTCGTCGGTCTGCTTGATACAGGGTTTCTCGCCCTTATGCGACTCATCTATCAGCAAGGCTAATTAATTATGGAAATCTGAGGAGGATTTGCTATGTCAGAAGCAGCAAAGTGGTACGTTGTACACACTTATTCGGGTTATGAAAACAAAGTTGCCCAGAATATCGAAAAGGTTGTTGAAAACCGTAAGCTTCACGACCTTATCCAAGAAGTCAGAGTTCCTACCGAAAAAGTGATTGAAACTGTCAATGGTAAGGAAAAAGAATACGAACGCAAAACCTTTCCCGGTTATGTTCTTATTAAAATGGTAGTTACCGATGATACATGGTATATTGTAAGGAACACCAGAGGCTGCACGGGCTTTGTAGGTCCTGCTTCCGTTCCTACACCGCTTACAGAAGAAGAAGTCCAGAAAACATTTGGCGTTGATGTTTCAACTCCTGTTGTTGAGGTTAACTTCAAAGAGGGAGACAGAGTTCAGATTTCGGGTACTGCTATGGACGGCTTTATTGGTATTGTCCAGAGCATAAATTTAGACGACCGCACTGTAAATCTTCTTGTCTCAATGCTCGGTCGTGAAACACCTACTACTGTATCGCTCAGTCAGATTATAACAGTAGAGGATTAATCAAGGTCAAAAAAGAAACCACATGGTTTCAGTGGGAGAGGTAAAATAATTCTTGCCTCGCCATTTACCACATTTATGGAGGTGCGAATTACATGGCACAGAAAGTAGTTGGCTACATTAAGCTTCAAATCGCAGCAGGAAAGGCTACTCCTGCACCGCCTGTTGGTCCGGCTCTCGGTCAGCACGGCGTTAATATCATGGCATTCACTAAGGAATTCAATGAGAGAACAAAGAACGACATCGGCATGATTATCCCTGTTGTTATCACTGTTTACGCAGACCGTTCATTCTCTTTCATCACTAAAACTCCGCCCGCAGCAGTTCTCATCAAGAAAGCCTGCAACATCAACAGCGGTTCAGGAGTTCCCAACAAAACTAAGGTTGCTAACATCACCAAAGAACAGATTCAGAAGATTGCCGAGCAGAAAATGCCCGACCTCAATGCAGGTTCTCTTGAGGCTGCCATGAGCATGATTGCTGGTACTGCTCGTTCAATGGGCGTTGTAGTCGTTGACTAATCAAATTTAACGAATGATGCACGGGAAAACCCGTTCAGCGTTCTATTGGTGGGAGGAAAATTCCGCTAACCGTTCCGCTATATGCGTGCGGTATTACCACTTAAATAGGAGGAAATATAATGAAACACGGCAAGAAATACGTTGACAGTGCAAAGACTGTTGATTATGCAAAGCTTTATGAGTCCGTTGAGGCTCTTGATTTAGTTTGCCAGAATGCAAAGGCAAAGTTCGACGAAACTGTTGAGGCTCATATCCGTCTCGGCGTTGACTCACGTCACGCTGACCAGCAGGTAAGAGGTGCAGTTATTCTCCCTAACGGTACAGGTAAAACCGTTAAGGTTCTCGTTTTCTGTAAGGAAGATAAGTATGAGGCTGCTCAGGCCGCAGGTGCTGACTATGTAGGCGGTATGGACATGGTTGAGAAAATCCAGAAAGAAAACTGGATGGATTTCGATGTTGTTGTTGCTTCACCTGACATGATGGGTCTTGTTGGTCGTCTCGGTAAGATTCTCGGACCTCGTGGACTTATGCCGAACCCGAAGGCAGGTACTGTAACTCCCGATGTTGCCAAGGCTGTAACAGAGGCTAAGGCAGGTAA
>JAIDNR010000346.1 GCA_029063695.1 Ruminococcus sp. | reverse complement strand
GTTTCAGCACCTGTTGTAATGTCTCTCTTTTTATATTCACGAGAAAAAGCAATCATATCGCCTGCATCATCGTAAAATGGATATAGCCTATCGCCACGGAACGGAGACCATATAACGCTTTTAAGCTTATGGCTTGGTTTTTCTTTACCGAATATTTTCTCGATACGAGCTTTCAACTTAGCCCAAAAGCCGTCATCCGCTGAGACATACCAATATTCGGCAACCTCCTGCTCTGAGAGCCAAGAACGCACGATTTTACGATTCTGATACTTTGTCTTATTCTTTTGCAAGACCGATTTAAGCGCATAGAATAGCCCTTTTTCCGATTCATTGGGATTACATTTAATCTCAGGCTCAGTACCAACCGTAAAAGCGGTGTGTATATTTACAATATCCTGCTCAAGAGGGATTGTAATACGGTTCGGCTCGACTTCTTTTATCTTTGCCGGAATAGTAATATTAGCTTGAGTCTTCTCATCCCACACCAGTTGCTCTTTTTCGGTAACGATTTTTATTTTGGGGTATTTCTCCTTGTCAATCATAATCTCGTGTCTGTCCGGATTCCAATCATCACGGAGTTTTGAGACGTTTACCTCGGGGGTACGTCTGCCCTTTTTCAGATAAGTTATTCTTTTACCGATGTCCTCGATTGCTAAAATTTCGTCAAGTGTCATATTGTACGTTTTTAATGATTGAATATTTCTGTATTATTCTTAGCTATCTTGATTTTGCCGAGTATCATGCCAAGTACATAGTATCGGACTGCATCGCAGATATGGTCTAATTGTCCGTCAGCCGGAGCATTGATGTATCGTCCGTCTTTATCTTTATCCCATACATAATTGCGGAACTCTTTCATGGCATTATAGCTTCGCTCAGTCAAATAGATGTTAAACTCTTTCATTTTCTCTATACCAGCTATAATAGAGCCTGCTCCTTTCTCAACGGGATAGATGCGTATGCCGGCATTTGCTATTTCCTGTATAAGTCGTGGGTCGGCGGAATCAGCTATCACTTTCATACCTTGATACTTTTTTAGGACGTTGATAATATCCTTTGAAAGCATATTGGTTCTATAACATTCCTCATCTATGTAAAGGCTATCATCTTTAATGCCACAAACCACAATGGCTGTCGGGTCGTTGCTAAAGCCAAAATCAACGCCTAACGCCACTTTCTGCAAACCGTCGGGGAGTTGCTTAACAACACCAAACTTTTTGAAGATTGCACCCTCGGCAACATCACTCCACCGCCCTATTACCGTATGAGCATATTTCTCAGGATTTTCCTCTTTCATTCGTTTAACCTCTTTGAGGAACTCATCTGATAGATGCTCAACATTGTCAAGATAGGTTGTGTGAATATGTAATACATTGGGATGCGTAGATATTTGCACCTGAACACCGTCAATCTCCACCAATCTATGAGTGTCACGAATATACTTCTGATAGATGAAATGATTGCTATCCGTGGGGTTCATAATAATGATGATTCGGTTTTGTATTCCTTTCTGACGGATAGACAGCATTATCTTGTCATAGTCATTTTCATCAGTCCATTCCTCTGCTTCATCACAAACAAAGGTCGTAATACCGTGAATAGATTTTAGCTTTGCCGTCTGATTACCTGATGAAGTTTTTATACCTCGAAACATTATAGAGCCTTTTGACCGGGTGTTGATTATATCCGTCTTTGTAGCACGGAAATACTTCTCAATGCCGTCAAGCTCTACCTTTTCCAACATCTCAGGGATAATCGACATATGAGCGGAGACCATTGTATAACGTGTGTATAGAACGTTATGGGAAATTGAACGATCTTCCGACTTCTCAAAGGTCAAACGCTCAATGAATGTAGAGGCATTGAAAGATTTACCCGAACCACGACCGCCGGTGATAAGGATGATGAAATGTTCCTTATCAAGATACAAGGGATTATATATTGCTTGCGTCTCTATCATTTAGTATTGTTTTTAATCCATGCTTCAATACTGATGCTTCCGTTTTCAGCGGTTTCTTCATCCGGCTCTTCGCCTCGCTGAACCTTACGCCATTCCGGGTCATAATGACGAAGCCACGTTGCCTGTGCTGACAGGTTGGGAGCAAGCTCACTCTCAACGACACATTCTTCGGTCTCATCAAGAAGATTCCCGTCTTTGTCTTTCAGGCGACGACGGGTGATCGATTTGGTCTTGATACCACCTAATGCCATAGCAAGGAATTTTGCCCGCACGAGACTGTTGATTGAGTTACGCGCACGCGAGAGGACATCGTTTAATTCGGGAAACTCTGATTTCTTCTCACTGAAATTGGTCGGATTTAACCCTATCGCTGTCGCAATTTCTTTGTCAGTGAAACCCTTTTTAGCATACGATTCCACCTCAGAGAGA
>JAIDNR010000345.1 GCA_029063695.1 Ruminococcus sp. | reverse complement strand
CACTGTAAGTTTTCCCATATCAGGAATACTTTCCCTCCCCTTTCACCGTGCAGGAAGATAAAAAAACTGATATATTCAAACATTTCTGATACTTCCATGAAATTTGATATAAAAATTACTAATAAATTTGACTGAGGTTAATAAAATGAATGACTGGAAAAGTACAGTATGGCAGGAAAAAGCACGTCACAAGCCACATCGTTGTTATATCAGGGACGAGATAGAGGAAATAATAAAGGAAGAGAATATCGACAGAACCCGTTTTCATGAATTTTCAAAATTCACATATAAAGATATAATCAGAAAATTTTACTATAATTTTCATGATTATAAAAACTTCACTCCCTCACAAATATCGTTGTACTATAAATTTATGCACCTTCGTGATAATCTTAAAGTACATTATATTGACTGCTTTTTCAGGACTGACAACTGGGTTGAATATATGGAAACGGTCAAGGCAGAAATATCGCATATCACGGAGAAAATGTATCTAATACTGGAGCAAGGCTGGATATATGAGGGATATGTCAATGAGATTTTCGATGTTCTTATTCAATCGAATTGTGGTTGGACAACTGACTGCTATATTGTATCATCAAAATTTGACTGGTTTATTGCCATGAGTCACATTGAAGATAATGCAACTATGTACAGAAAGAGGTAATTGAGTGGAATACATAAAAGAAGTTTTTGCGAAATATGATAAGAAGTGCATAAGAGTTTATCAGGCTTACAACCGTACTATTGCGGAAGAAGCACTTTCTTTGCAGACATTCGGTGAAAATTTCAATCTGAATCGAATGACATGGATAAAGCCGTCATTTCTGTGGCTGATGTACCGTTCAAACTGGGGTACAAAGAAAAATCAGGAGTGCATTTTAGCTCTGGATATATATCAGGACAAGTTCGATAGTTTACTTGAAAAAGCTGTCCTGACTTCACCCGATTCCATACTTTTTGATGGTAATCAATGGGAAAAGGCTTTCGGCGAGACTACTGTTTATTGTCAATGGGACCCTGACAGAAATATAAACGGCAATGCAATAAACCGTGCGGCGATACAGATAGGACTGAAAAGCGATATACTCAGGGATTTTCTTGATACCGCCATATATCGTATCGAAGATATGACATCGTTAGTCCACAAATGGAATGAACAGCGAAAAAAAGGCAGACTTAATGCAAAAGAACTTCCGTCGGAATGCATTTATCCTGTCAGAGATAAAACAATACGCAAAAGACTTAATATGATATAGTAAGGTGACATATATGCAGACAATAATTATAAAACTGGACAGCCGAAAACTTGAAAATCCTGTTACTGATATACCTTATGAACTTTCTGAAAATCTGGAATCCTACAGCGGACATAAAATAACTGATAACGGCTATGATTATTTGTCCGATTTTCATGAAATGGGTATATGGTTCAGTGCGGGAAATGCAGAGGAATCCTATTCCACAGTTATTGATTATATAAAAAGTAATCATGTATGCGGAAATGATTTGTCACTTTCAGCAGAAATATTCATATCAGAAAATGAATGTGATGATTTGGAAAACTGCCGAAAAGTATACTAATGTATGGAGGAAAAATAAATGAAAAATACATTGAATGAATTTATTTATAATAACCTTGATGAAATGTTCATATCAGGTGGTACTTCAACAAAGGAAATCGAGATTAGTGAAGAAACTTTAAATGTTAAATTGGAAAATGAATATAAATCATATTTAATGAGATATGGAATGATTATGGGTTTTGGAGTAGAAATACTGGGTTTTGGGAAAAACGGAAAATCTCCAATGGTGGAACAAACATTACGTTTCAGAAAAATGGGATTAGAAAATTGTTATATAGTAATTAATAATCTTGATGAATGGATAGATTGCTTAAATGTAAACACAGGAGCTGTCAGCAGTTGGGACGCAATAGATAAAAACCATATCATTGTATCTGATAGCTTTTATGAATATGTGATTAAAGAATTAGTGGAAGCAAAAGAAGACTGGTAAAAAATATTGATAATTAAAAAAGTTCCCTGTAGAAAAATACAAGGAACTTTTTATTATATTGAGAGAGTATCATAAAACTTACCAAGGTCTGTTATTGTTTCCACCAGAAGATGAACCTGTTGTTACGGCTGTACCGCCTGAAATTGTGCCGTTTCCGTATACAGTCATGGAATCATCAGAAGTTATAAGGTCTGTACCACCTGAAATTGTACCGCCTGTGTAGCATTTGAGACCTGAATTGCTGAGTGACGGTGAACCCATAGCCTGCATTGTTGTGAATGATACTATTACATTTCCCGATTCATCGGCAATTGTGAACTGTGTATTTGTGGAAACGGTACTTCCCTGAGATACTGATGCAACAGTACCGCCCGAAGTATTCTTTGTGCCGTCGCAGTCAAGAGGTTCATTGCCGTTTGCAATTACAACACCACCCGAAACGGTAAGACTGCCATTTGAATCGAAAGCGTCGTGGTCGCCGCTTGCGGACTGTACAATAGCAATACCGCCCGAAATTTCAAGGACGTTGTTTCCTCCGCCCATACCGCCGCCGAAGCCACCCTGACCCCAGCCCATATTGTTTCCTGAGCCTGAACCGTCAGCACCGCCGGCAGCATTATATCCGTCATCGTCTGCCTTTACTATCACAGTACCGCTGTACTGATAGATATTTCCGCCTTCAATGCCCTCATAGCACTTTGCAACATATACTTCCAAATCGTTGTTTGCACCGTTTTTTGTACCAAGAATCAAATCATGGTCAGAGTGCATAGCATCATCAGCACTTTCAAGTCTGAATACACCGCCATTAATATTCATCTGACCTCCGCAGTGGAGTGAATCGTCTGAGGAATTTACAGTAATTTTTCCGCCGTTTACTGTGATATTTCCGCCGCTCTGCCATGTTGTGCCTGCTGTATCATAGAGACCTACAGCCTTGATACCCTTTGCAGAGATGTCAGTCTTATTGGAGTTACCGTCCTGCATACCTCCTCCGAAGCCTCCGCCGAAACTGCCCCACTGGTTTCCGCTTGATGATGAACTGCCTGAACCTGTAAAGCCTGAACCCTCGTATGTATATACAGTAAGTTCGCCGCCGTTCATGACGAAATCCTGTTCTGCCTGAATACCATCCGCATAGGAAGTAATGTCAACTGTACCACCGTTTATAGTAACAATGCCGTACTGCTTTGTTGTATCTGTATCAGTTGCTGTGGACTTTATTCCGTCACCCTGCTGTGTTTTTACAGTGAGTTTCAGATTTGAATAGTCTGTAGCAGTATCGTTGCCGATAGTAACGCTGTCCTTGCCTCTGATACCGTCGTCAACAGCATTTACAGTTATATTACCGTTATATATTTTTATATCATTCTTGCAGACAATCGCATCATCTGTATTTCCGTTTACTGTAAGAGTACCCGAACCCTTGAACTTTATATCATCTCTTGCGAAAATTGCACCCTCAACAGTATTTACATTGCCGTCTGAATCGGTATAAGTCTGAGTATGTGAAGTACCGTCTGAAACAGTGTTTACTGTTCCAGCCTTTGCGATAATCTGCACCTCGTCACCAATTGATTCAACGTAAATCGGAGCTGTTGTACTGTTTGAGATATTTGCATCATCAAGATTGAGTTCAACAACGCTGTCGGGATATGCAGTCTTGTCAACGTTCACAATAATCTGAACTTCCTTTGCCTCGCCTGATACTGAATAACTGCCCTCTTTGAGAATATAGAGTACACCGTTGTCTACTGTTGCAACGTCGGACGGAGCATTTGATTCAACAGATGTGCCGTTGAGTGTGATTGTATATGTACTCGAAGTAACAGGAGTATCAGTTGAAGTTCCGTTACCTGTCGGATTTACATTGTCAAATGATGTTACAACGCCTAACATCTTGAAATCAACTGAGCCGTCATGAGTTGCGTTTGCACTTGTTGAACTGTTTATGAGCTTATATGAGCCGTCAGCCTTGATTGAAGAATCACTGAGGAGTACATAAGCGTACTTTTTCTGCCACTTGTAAGCCTTTATATCACCTGCTGTAAGTGAGTTAGCCTTTTTCCAGCAGCCGTCTGTCTCACTTGATGCAACGCAGTTGAGGAGCATTGTACCCTGAGTTGTACCGCTCATAAGTGCTGAATCTGTCTGATTGTCGGTAGCAGTAGCAATAACAGTACCGCCTGTGATGTTCACTCCTGTAACACTTGTAAGACCTCTGTCACCGCCTGCAATAACAGTACCGCCCGAAATATCAATAGTTGTTTCAGCCTGTACAGCGTCATTTCCAGCCTTGACATTAATAAGACCGCCCTGTACTGCAACACTTCCCTTGCTCGACTTGATACCGTCGCCCTCTGCATCAATATTGAGAGTACCGCTCTTTACAGTAACAGATTTTTTGCCTTTTATTGCATCTGTCTTGTCAGTAGCATTAAGAGTTGTGATTGTTGTGATACCGCCGTTGATTTTAATGTCATTGTTGCAGACAATACCGTCCTGAGTGTTGGCAGTGATATTGAGAGTACCTGTGCCGAGTTCACCGCCCTTGATTGTAATATCATCCTTTGCCTCAATGACCGCACAGCCGAGACAGTCACCCGAATAAGCCGTATCGCCGTCTGAAATAAAGTTTTCAGTGCCGTCAACGAGATTGATTGAAGTATTCTCGGCGTTAGTCACGAAAATTGCGGGTGCGGACTTTCCTGTGATGTTCACGCCGTTAAGAAAGATTTTTACTGTATCAGGGTCTGCAACTTCGTCTGCAATATTTACATTAATCTGACCGTCTGTGAGTGTACCATCAATATAGAATGAACCTGAGTGAGTGATAGTTACAACTCCGCCGTTGACCTCTGCATAATCGCCTTCAACTGTAACGGAAGTACCATTGAGATGAATTTTTGTTTCGAAAGTTACAGGATTCAGTTCACCGCCATTGAGAAGTGTGTTGTACTGTGCCATACTCAGCGGAAAATCAGACTGCTTTACCATTTTT
Source organism: Ruminococcus sp. (assembly GCA_029063695.1). Taxonomy (GTDB): domain Bacteria; phylum Bacillota; class Clostridia; order Oscillospirales; family Ruminococcaceae; genus Ruminococcus. Next base: position 2,542 of record JAIDNR010000345.1, on the reverse strand, counting down.
GCTTCCAGAAGCTGTAATGCAACAGCGTCCGCACCTGTTACGCCGTCACCGTTATTTACAATGTCAGCATTCAACGCACCCTGTGCCGAAAGAGCGTATTCGTCGGGATTTCCCATGTGCTGGACGATTGCGGTGGCATCAGCAATATCAACTGAACCGTCCTCATTTGCATCACCGTACAGTAAATTTCCCTCTGCCTGCACCGATACGGCTGTAAGGGAGAGTGCTGTAAGTACAGCGGCTGAAAAACCTGTGATAAACTTTTTATTGAATTTTTTCATGATAAACAAACTCCTTTAAAAATAATTTTTATCTGAATTTTTCGTATTCTTTACTATGGTTATGATTATATACTCTGTTTCTTAAAATAATCTTAAAGATTAAGTAATATTTTGGAAATTTTCCGCTGAATATTATCGCCGTACAGGTTTATAATATAAAGTATAAAGGAGATGATGTTCCATGAAAAAAAATAAAAATATTCCCATACCCGAACCCGACAGACAGGAACTTGAATACGTATGTCCGTCTGCATCGTGGGGAGACATGACAGGACTTATTCCTGCAAATCCCACGGACAAGGAAACAAGAGACTCTTATCAGGATATTTACCCTTATCTTCCCACTGACAGAATGTAACAAAAATAAAAAGCTCTGCATTTTCGTGCAGAGCTTTATTTTTCAATAAGCCGTTATAATATTTTCGACGTACTTTTTCATTTCGTCCCTTGATTCTACAGCGTGAGTACCGCTTACAACCTGCCACTTCTGCTTTTCGGGAAGACTTTCAAATTTCTGCATGGCTTCGGGATTCATGGCGAGTGCCATTCCCAAACCTACAGGCATATCAGATTTATCCATAGGCATAAACAACTCCTTTCAGAAGAAGTATATGCTGTGGATTTTATTTTATTCAGCGGTTGTCTACTGTTTCAGGATACAAATCATGGTGGGAAAGTCTGTCCCATGCAACCTGCTCCCACTTTGTATCCGGCTGACCGTAATTGCAGTACGGGTCAATTGAGATACCGCCACGGGGCAGAAATTTTCCCCATACTTCTATGTATTTAGGATTCATCAATTTAATCAAATCATTCATAATTATGTTAACGCAGTCCTCATGGAAGTCTCCATGATTTCTGAAACTAAAAAGATATAATTTAAGCGACTTGCGTTCAACCATCTTTATATTCGGAACGTATGATATATAAATAGTTGCAAAATCGGGCTGACCTGTAATCGGACAGAGACTTGTAAACTCAGGACAATTGAATTTCACAAAATAATCTCTGTCAGGGTGTTTGTTATCGAAAGTTTCCAGTACTTTGGGATTATAATCAGATGAATATTTTGTATTCTGATTGCCTAAAAGCGTAATACCACCTTTTTCGGATTCATTTCTGCCTGTCATAATTATTCTCCTTTCATAAGAGGGTCAGTAACTCCGTTTAATTCAAATGCTTTTATTCTGTCACGACAAGTTCCGCATACTCCACAAGGCTTGTCATTGCCCTCATAACAGCTCCATGTCATCTCATACGGCACATCAAGTTCAAGACCTGTTTTCACAACGTCTTTTTTTGTCGAATTAACGAACGGAGCGACGATTTCAAGCTGATTTCCGCTTCCTATGTATATTGCCTGATTTATGGCATTATTGAAAGCGTCACTGCAATCGGGATAAGCATTTCCTGCAGAATCATCGCTGTGAGCACCGTAATAAATAACACTGCATTCATCTGAAAGTGCAATACTTGCCGCTGAGGACAGAAAAAGTCCGTTTCTAAACGGCACATATGTCGATACAGGTTTACCATCGGTTTTTTCAAGCTGTTCGGCGTAGCTTTCCTGTGGTATATTCTTATCGGACTGCACAAGAAGTGAACAGTCTGAATCAGCGAAAATCTTAGTCAAATCGAGAGTTTTAAGCGGAACTTTATAGTACTCCGCAATATTTTCAGCGGATTTTATTTCCCTGTCATGTTTCTGTCCATAATAAATTGAAAGTGCAGTGACGTTTTCAGCTCCATATTTTTTTACGGCAAGAGCAAGGCAGGTAGTACTGTCCACACCACCACTGAATAAAACAAGTGCTTTCATTAGAAAATCTCCTTTAATCTAAAAGTTTACGCAAATCCTCATCGTTTTTGAATGCACCCGTATAGGTACGTGTTTCGGTACGTGCAGAGGGATTACGGATTCCACGTGCGGTCATGCAACTATGTGAGCCGACTATTTTTACTCCCACATCTGGAGAATCTGCCGCCTCTGCAATGATTTCTGCAATATCCCTGCCGAGACGCTCCTGCAATTGCAGACGTTTCGCTGCCATGTCGCAGATACGGGCAATTTTGCTCAGTCCAAGAACTCTGCCATGCGGAATATAGGCAACGTTTACGGTCATATCGTACATCAGTGCGAGATGATGTTCGCAGTAGCTGAATATTGTTATATCTTTCATGACAACTGCTTCCCGTGCTTCCGAACTTTCGGCAGAAAAAGTTTTTCCGAACATCTGTGCTATTTCGTGATTCGTATAAGC
>JAIDNR010000344.1 GCA_029063695.1 Ruminococcus sp. | reverse complement strand
GTTACAGCTATTGAACTCGGTGCACAGTCAATGGTCAATCACGTTCTTGAAGCAAACGAGCGTGGTCACACGGCTGAGGACGTTTATAAAGCAAGTGAATTAATCAGGGAATACGGCTTTGAACTCGGTTTGCAGATGATGGTGGGCTTATACAAAAGCAGTGGCGACGACGAGTGGGAGACAATGGAGAAAATTGTTGAAATTCGTCCCGATACGGTAAGGATTTACCCCGTTGTAATTCTGAAAGGTACTAAACTTGCGGAAATCTATGAGGCAGGTGAGTATGAACTTTTCTGCGGTGCGTATGAGAAATGCGGATTTGATGACGTTGTTGAAACGGTTGCGGGAATGATGATGACTTTTGAGGAAAACGGTATAAAAGTAATAAAATGTGGACTTCATGCAAGTGAATTTGTGGAAAAGGATATGATTGGCGGATTTTATCACCCCGCTTTCCGTGAACTCTGCGAAAATGTAATATACAGGGAACTTATATGGAATGAACTTTATGAAATGGCAGATATGAACCGTCCGCAGAAATACGACGAAGAAGAAGTAAGAAAAAAACTTGAGAAAATACACAGTGATCATATTTTTGCCGTAAATCCGTCGTGTATAAGTAAGGCGACAGGGCAGAAAAAGTCAAATATCAGGCATTTCAGTGAACATGGCATATACATTAAAATTATCGGTGACGAAAATGTTGCAAAATACGAGGTTGAACTGAGGAGGTGAATTTGTGTACCTTAAATCATTGGAAATACAGGGTTTCAAGTCGTTTCCCGACAGGATAAGTCTTACTTTTGATAAAGGACTTACGGCTGTAGTCGGTCCGAACGGCAGCGGAAAAAGTAATATCGGCGACGCTGTTCGCTGGGTACTTGGTGAACAGTCCACAAAAACTCTGCGTGGCAATAAAATGGAGGACGTTATTTTTTCCGGTACTGTTGCAAGAAAGCCTATGGGATTTGCCGCTGTAACTCTTAACATCGACAATTCCGACGGCAGACTTGCCGATATGGGCGATGAAATATCCATAACCCGAAAACTTTACAGAAACGGTGACAGTGAGTATTCTGTAAACGGTAAATCGTGCAGACTTAAAGATATAAATGAACTTTTTATGGATACAGGTCTTGGACGTGACGGTTATTCGATTATCGGACAGGGACGTATTGCAGAAATTGTCGGAGCTAAAAGCAGTGAAAGACGTGATATTTTCGAGGAAGCTGCAGGAATATCAAAGTTCCGTTACAAAAAAGCCGAGGCTGAACGCAGGCTTTCAGCGGCGGAAGATAATCTTGTGCGTCTTAATGATATTATTTCGGAACTTGAAAGCCGTATTGAACCATTGAAAATTCAGGCTGAAAAGGCACAGAAATTCATCAGTCTTTCTCAGGAACGCAAAAAACTTGAAATTTCCGTATGGGTTCACCAACTCAATGAGTTAAAGAGTAAAACAGATAAACTTGATTCTGAAATTCTGATTGCAAAAAATGAATATGAGAATGCGGAAAATGATATTCAGCATGAAGAAGAAAAATTGCAGGGCTGTTACAGAAAAATGCAGGAATGCAGTATGAAATCCGATGAACTCCGTCGCAAGATGATTGCGGAGGAGCAGGAGGCATCACAGAAAAAGTCTGATATTGCTGTTTACGAAAATGATATAAGTCACTGTAAAGACGCTGTAAAAAATGCGGAGCAAAGTATTCTAAAAGCTGAGGAAAACAAGCACAGTTATCAGCGTAAAATCAAGGATATTGAGAAGAAAATACTGTCATTTCAGGAGCAGAAAAAACAGCTTGAAGCTGAGATTAATACTGTAACAACAGTGCTTGAAAATGCAGAAGAAAAAAATGCACAGCTTGGTGAACTTTTTGATAATGCTAACAGTGAGATAAACAGCCTGCGTATAAGACAGAGTGAACTGAAATTCAGTGCTGAATCGGCAAGGCAGACTATTGAAAATGAAGAAAAGCGTCTTCAAGAAATACTTTCTGGAAGTACCAATATAGAAAAGTCAATAGCTGAATATAATAACAGAATTGCAGAAAATCAGTCACAGATTGAAAAGGACAATGCAGAAAAGTTATCTCTTAACAATAAGATTGCAGGACTTGAAAAACTGTATAAATCACGAAAAGAGAGTTTTAACCATGCAAAAGATGAACTTGAAAAAAATCTGTATGAACTTAAAAACAATCAGCAGAGACAGAAAATTCTCAGTGACCTTGAAAATAATATGGAAGGATTTGCAGGAAGTGTAAAGCAGATTCTCAAAGCATCTGGACAAGGCAGAATCAGTGGAATTTTCGGTACTGTAGCACAGAATATCAACGTTGAAAAGCAGTATGTCACGGCTGTTGAAACCGCACTCGGCGGAGCTATGCAGAATATTATTGTTGAAAATGAAGATACTGCAAAACGCTGTATACGTTTTCTGAAAGAGCAGAAAGGCGGACGTGCAACATTTTTGCCGATAACGTCAGTAAAGGGCAGTGAATTTCGTGAACAGGGCGTTGAATTATGTGACGGATTTGTTGCGATGGCAGATAAAATTGCAGTATGCGACGAAAAATTCAGTAGTATTATAAAATCACTTCTCGGACGTATCGTTATAGCGGAAGATATTGATTCTGCAACACTGATTGCAAAGAAATATGGTTATAAATTCAGGATTGTAACACTTGACGGACAGGTTATCAATGCAGGCGGTTCATTTACAGGCGGTTCGGTACAGAAATCAGGCGGAATAATTACCCGAAAAAATGAGATTGAAACACTTGAAGCAGAAATAAGGCGGCTTGCTTCACAGCAGAATAAACTTAGTGCAGAAATGGAGAAATTCCGTGCAGAATCTGAAAAATTCAGATATGATACAGAGTCTGCAAAATCTGAACTAAGGGAACTTGAATCGGCAGAAGTACGTCTTAATGCGGAGCTTTCAAGTCTGCATTCGCTTGTGGCTCAGCTTACTGCACAGACAGAAAATTCAGGCAGACAGATTGCTGAATCGAAAGAAAAAATATTATCGGCAAAACAGGTCGAATGTGATGCAAAGAAGTCTGTTACTGAAGTCGGAATGCAGATTGATGAACTTGAAAAATATCTTGTGGAATATCAGAAAAATCGTGAGAATCTCCGGATTGAACGTGCAGAGCTTTCACAGAAAATATCGCTTCTGAAAGTACGTAATGCTGAAATTTCAAAGGATATTCAGTCACAGGAAACTGAAATAAGTCGTATAGAATCGGAACTTGAGATACTCAGCGGTGGAAATAAATATTTTGAAGAAGAAATTACAAGGCAGAATCAGATAATTTTACAGAAACAGGCTGATATTGCACGTCTTAAATCCGAGCTTGACGGAATGAAGAATAATTCGGGAATATATATGGCGGATATTCAACGTTGTCAGAATATACACACCGAGCAGAACCGTCTTGTAAATGAGATTCAGAAAGGCATGAAGCAGTTGAATGATGCCAAAGAAAAGTCTTCGGGAGAGATTACACGTCTTGAAGAACGCCGTGAATCTGCTGTACGTGATTATGATGTCATTATACAGCAGATGTTTGACTTATATGAACTTACTTACTCGGAAGCATTGAAAACTGCCGAAAAAATCGATGATATTATATCAGTACAATCCGAACTGTCGGCGATAAAAAACAAAATCCGTGCATTGGGAAGTGTAAATGTCAATGCTGTTGATGAATACAGAGAAGTTTCGGAACGATATGAATTTATGTCAAATCAGCTTAACGATGTTCAAAAATCAAAGGCTGAACTTGAAAAAATAATTGACAATCTTATGAATGAGATGAAGAGAATTTTTTCAGAGAACTTTCAGATTATAAACTCTAATTTCAAGTCGATTTTTACCGAACTTTTTGGTGGAGGCAAGGCAGAACTTATCCTGACTGAGCCTGAAAACGTTCTTGAATCGGGAATTGAAATAAGTGTTGCACCGCCTGGCAAGGTTATAAAGAATCTTATCTCACTTTCCGGCGGCGAACAGGCATTTGTAGCTATTGCAATATATTTTGCAATCCTGAAACTTCGTCCTGCACCATTCTGTATTCTTGATGAAATTGATGCCGCACTTGATGAAGTAAATGTAAGAAAGTATGCACAGTATCTTAAAAAATTTACGGATACAACACAGTTCGTGCTTGTAACTCACAGAAGAAGTGCAATGGAAGAATCAAATGTTCTTTATGGAGTTACAATGCAGGAGGACGGTATTTCAAAACTGCTCAAAATGGAACAGGTTGACTTTCAGGAAGATATAGCTGATATACAGTAAACGGAGGAATTTATGGGACTTTTTACTAAAATTGCAGAGGGTCTGAAAAAGACAAGAGACAGCTTTTTAGGTGGACTTCAGAAGATTTTTAATTCATTTACCAAAATAGATGAGGAACTTTTTGAAGAACTCGAAGAACAGATGATTATGAGTGATATAGGCGTTGAAACGTCTGTGGAAATCTGTGATAGAGTTCGCAGAAAAGTAAAGGAAAGGGGAATTACTGACCCTAATGATATAATGGAGCTTATTTATGAGGTAATATCCGAAATCATGGGCGATGATACGGGTCTTGACCTTACAAAATCCCCTGCTGTTATAATGGTTATAGGTGTGAACGGTGCAGGCAAGACAACCACAATCGGCAAGATGTGTCACCAGTTCAAACAGGAAGGAAAAAAGGTGCTTGTTGCAGCGGCTGATACATTCCGTGCGGCAGCGATAGACCAGTTGCAGATATGGACTGAACGTGCAGGAGTTGATATAGTAAAGCACGCTGAGGGAAGTGACCCAGGTGCAGTGGTCTATGATTCACTTGAAGCCGCAAAAGCACGTAACTGTGATATTGTTATAATTGATACGGCTGGCAGACTTCATAATAAAAAGAATCTTATGGAAGAACTCAAAAAAATAAACAGGATTATTGACAGTAAAGCAGGAGAAAGCTCCAGAGAAATACTCCTTGTACTTGATGCTACAACGGGACAGAATGCGGTAAGTCAGGCGAAATTGTTCAGCGAGACTGCACCGATTACGGGTATTGTATTGACAAAGCTTGACGGTACAGCAAAGGGCGGTATTGTCATATCAATCAAGAATGAACTCGGTATACCCGTAAAACTTATCGGCGTGGGTGAAAAAATAGATGATTTACAGCCGTTTGACAGCCGTATGTTTGTTGATGCACTATTTGATTTGGAAGAAGCTAAAATTAAATTGGCTGAAAGAGAAGATAAAGTTTCCGAACCTGATGAAGAACCTGAAATTGAGAAAATCGCTGAAGAAATTACTGAAACTGTATCGGTAGTTGAAGAAGTTCCCGAAGAAATCACTGAAATTGAACAGACAGTTGAAGAAGTTCCCGAAGAAACCGCTGAAATTGAACAGACAGTTGAAGAAGTTCCTGAAGAAATCACTAAAATCGAACCAACAGTTGAAGAAGTTCCGGAAGAAACTGTTGAAACTGAACCTGTAGTTGAGGAAGTTTCCGAAGAAACTACTGAAAATGAGTCGGAAGATAAAAATAAGCAGGCAGAAGAATTAGAACCAGAAAAAAAGAAGAAAAAGAAAGGTTTCTTTAGTCGTCTGTTTGGCAGAAAGGGTGATGATAATGATGAATAATATAGTTTTTGCAACGAATAACGAAAATAAGCTTCGTGAGGCAAGAGAAATACTTTCTCCACTCGGAATTGAAGTAATTTCCCAGCGTGAAGCAGGTGCAGACTGTGACCCCGAAGAAAACGGGATTGATTTTGCTGAAAATGCCCTGATTAAAGCAAGAGCAGTATATGAGATTGTAAAATGCCCTGTAATTGCAGACGACAGCGGACTTTGCGTTGACGCACTTGATGGCAGACCGGGAGTATTTTCCGCAAGATATGCGCCTAAAGGACAGGAATGTACAAAACTTCTTTCCGAAATGAAAGATATTCCCGATGATAAGCGTGGAGCATATTTTAAATGTACAATAGCCTACATTGATTCAGACGGATATTTCACCGTATCAGGAAAATGCGTGGGAAAAATCGATTATGAAGAACATGGTACAAATGGTTTCGGTTATGACCCAATTTTTATTTACGGTGATAAGACGCTTGCTGAAATGTCGGCGGAAGATAAGAATAAAATCAGTCACAGAGGAAATGCACTTCAAAGACTGTACGACGAACTTAAAAAGAAAGGTGAATAAATTATGCTTACAAGTAAACAGCGTGCTTATTTAAGAAGTATTGCAGCGGAATATGAAACAATCTTTCAGATTGGCAAGGGTGGAGTTACAGAGCTTATGTGCAGAGAAATCGGCGAAGCTCTCCGCAAAAGAGAACTTATAAAACTCCGTGTGCTTGACAATTCAGGCTGGACAGCAAGAGAAGCAGCTGATGCAATTGCACAACAGACAGGAGCAGATGTAGTGCAGGTTATCGGAAGCAAATTTGTATTATTCAAGCGTAATCCGAAAGAACCTGTAATTGAGAATATCCCGAAATCAAAATAGGGCAGGAGATGTAATATGAAAGTAGCAATCGTACACGGACAAAATCATAAAGGTTCGACTTATCATATTTCTATAATGCTTGCAAAAAAAATTGCCATAAAAGATGACATAATGGAATTTTTCCTGCCCAGAGATTTTTCTGATTTCTGCTGTGGCTGTACCCGGTGCTTTGAAAAAGATGAAAAGTTATGCCCTCATTATGAAAAAATTCATGTTATTACAAAGGCAATTGATGAGGCAGATGTAATTATTCTTGATTCTCCTGTATATGTTTATCACTGTACAGGAGGAATGAAAGCATGGCTTGACCACTATGGCTGGAGATGGCTTGTTCACCGTCCAGAAGAAAAAATGTTTTCAAAACAGGCTGTCGTTGTTTCAACAGCTGCCGGAGCAGGAATGAAATCTGCAAATAAAGATATGAAAGATAGTCTTTCGTTCTGGGGTGTTCCGAAAATATATTCGCTTGGAATAGCTGTAAGGGCTGTATCATGGAATGAAGTAAAACCTGATATTAAAGCTAAGACGGAAAGAAAAGTATCACGTATTGCAGACAGAATAAAGCAATCAGGAATAAAGCCAAAGGTCAGCTTTAAAGGAAGAGTTCTGTTTAATACTATGAGCATTGTTAACCGCAAAGGCGGTATGAATCCTGCTGACAGTGAATACTGGAAGTCAAAGGGTTGGACTGAAAGAAAAAGACCATGGAAAGTTTAGTTATAGGTAAAGAAATATGAGAATCGGAATTTACGGCGGAAGTTTCAATCCCGTACACAACGGTCATATACATCTTGCACTTTCAGCGATTGATGAACTTCGGCTTGACAGGATATTTCTTGTGCCGTCGCTTATCAGTCCGCACCGTTCAAGTGCGGAATACGCTCCGCCGAATGACAGACTTGCAATGCTTCGGCTTGCCTGTGAAGTTTCGGAAAAGCTTGATGTGTGCGATTATGAAATAAAATCGGACAGAAAGAGCTATACTATATATACAGTGGAAGAATTTCGCAGATGTTTTCCCGGTGATGAACTGTATCTTCTTGTCGGAAGTGATATGCTC
>JAIDNR010000343.1 GCA_029063695.1 Ruminococcus sp. | reverse complement strand
TCATCATCAGGAATTTCAGGAATCAAATCCCTTCTGAGACTGAGCCTTCCCTCTTATATCTGAAAAAGCTACGCCAGATTAAATACGCATATTCCCGAAATATTATTCTCATTGAATTGAAGTTCGCCTTTTTCGGTACGCAGAATCTTATCACCCGAAACTGCCGAAACTTCGCCTTTTACACGTACTCCCTTGAGTCCTTTAAGATTATCGGTACTAACTCTCAGCGGTGCAACAGCAGGACAGATTTTCGATGTAGCATATCCCATATTTTTCAGTATACGCATAATACTGCCGTCAGTACCGAATGACGGTGCAGCATAACCGCCTGCGGCAATAATCAGCTTTCTGCATAAAATAGCACCGTTTTTATAAGAAAGTTCAAACCCTGATTTCATAGGTTTTATATCAGTTATTTCCCACTCACAGAGTTCATCAACACCCAGCTCCTGTATTTTTAGTCTCATGGCATTGAGAATGGTTGCTGAACTGTTGCTTCTCGGGTATACTCCACCTGTTCTGCCCTCACTTCCCATAACACAAAGCACGCCCAGTGTATCAGTAAAAAACTCCTTGTAATCCGGCATTTTTTCTATAATCTTCACTGCATTCACAGAACCATGATAATTGCTTGCAGAAATATTAATATTACTGAGATTGCATTTGCCATTGCCCGAAGCGATAATTTTTTTACCGATTTTGGGAAGTTTCTCAATAACAAGAACACTTTTAGATGGATTTGTCATTTTAGCGGAAATCGCCGCCGCAAGTCCCGACGCACCGCCTCCTACAATTGCTATATCTGTTGTCATTTTCTCACCTCTTTGGTATAATATCAATTGAGACTATCTCAGGGCGGTTGTTGAAACGTAAAGGGATAGGGTTTGCACCTATTCCCGATGTTATGAACATCGCACCGCCGTTATAAGTAAACCAGCCTTTGTCATATACAGTTGAATTGCCTGTAAGTTCGGGAAGCCAATTTCCCGTAAGTGCATCGTATGCCGCACCGATAAACGGAATCTGTATCATACCGCCATGAGTATCAGCACACAGCGTTAAATCAGCTCCGAACTGTGCAAACTTTTTGTAATTCGGGATATGTGCAAGCAGAATATTATAGCAGTTCTCATCAAGTTCAAATTCATTTGTAAGGTCAAAAGTAGGAGAATAATGAACATTGTCTATACCCATGATTTTCAGGTTATTTCCCTTGATATTTACAATTTCTTCCTTGTAATTCATAACGTGAACGCCGACTTTTTCAAGCTCTGCAAAATATTGCTGAGATGTATCATGGTCGCCCGATGTAAAATACACAGGATATCCGTTGTCAACAAGTGATTTCATAAGATTAATGGGAATTTCAATCAGATTCCATTCACTTTTCTGTGTATACATATCGCCAATAACAAATACAATATCAGGGTCTGTTTTATTGACCTTGCCTATTATATTGCTGTTGCTTATGCCTAATCTGGTTGCATGAAGGTCACTTATTATTACAGCACGAATATTTGTTGATAATTTTGGCGAAGAAATTGAATTTTCACTTATTTTGAGCGTATAGTTATTGTACCACCATATAAGAATCAACAATGCAAGAACTGCAAAAAGTCTCCTGAAAAAATATTTTGATTTTGGCTTTTTCTTATTCTGTGACATTTTTTTCTCCGATAATATGTACATCAAGCTGATTGAATGGAATTTCAATATTATTTCTGTCAAAAATCTGCTTGACTGTTTCATTGAGTGTATATAGTACTTCTTTATAATCGCCGTTATGTACCCATACAAGCACATCAATTGAAATTGAACTTTCATTGTGAGATGCCATTCGTATTACGGGAGCAGGTTCGTCTAAAATCATACTGTTTTCCGAAACAACTGAAATAATAAGCTGACGTGCAAGACGATAGTCGGCAGAATAACTTATATCATATTTCAAATCAATTCGCCTTGTCGGAGTTTCAGTATAGTTAATCAGCTTTGCATTTGATACATTGCCGTTAGGAATAAGTACTGATTTGCCGTCGGAAGTATGTAATTTAGTGTACAATACGCCGATAGATTCAACTGTTCCCGTAGTTCCGTCAAGTTCAACCATATCTCCTGCTGCAAACGGCTTTGAGAAAAGTATTATAAAACCGCCGCAAAGATTTGTAAGACAATTCTGAAGTGCAAGGCTGATGGCAAGTCCTGCCGCACCGAGAACCGTGATTATAGACGACATAGGCACATTCATTACGGAAAGAGCCATGATAATCACAAGTACGTAAAGTGCGGTTTTTATAACAGATACAAGAAAACTGCGTGCAGAATCTTCAACATTTGAACGTTTCATAGCCTTTGAAATTATCTGAGTGATAAGACGGGAAAGCAGAACACCTATAACAAGTACTAATGCAGCAATAATCAGCAAAGGCAGTATTCCCCAGAAATAATTAGTTATATCAGTAAAAAAAGTAGACGCTTTGTCAACCTGCTCCTGAATTGTATCAACAACAGCAGGAATTG
>JAIDNR010000342.1 GCA_029063695.1 Ruminococcus sp. | reverse complement strand
CTTTTCCAAGAGCCGAAATGTATCTCATAGATATTGACAGGCTTCTCAAAATGTCCGTTACGGCTGTTCAGCCAGCGTTTGTCATGAAAGGTCGCTGTATCAAGCCTTGCGATCCTTGAAGTATTGTCCGGACGCAGCGCAGAGAAGAACGCATAGGGGTCACAATGGTCGATGTATGAACCGTCATTCTTGTAAATGCGGTACTTATACATCTGTCCCTCCTCGGTGTGTGGTATCACGCACTCCCAAAAGTTTCCATCATACACCTTGTTCATCGGTGTTTCTGTCCAGCCGTTAAACTCACCAATTACGGCTATCCTGATTGCTTTCGGTGCAAATGTGCGGAAAGTCGTTGTTCCTGCCGCAAAATGTGCGCCAAGATATTTATAGGCTTCAAACTCGTTACCCATGTAAAAATCATAAAAATCCATATTATCACCTCGAAAAATTATCCAACGGTAGTTGCTTTTTTCTACTGATTATAGTATAATAGAAAATAAAGAAAAACTCAACCATCGTTTTGTTACAATCGTTGGAGAACCAACCAATTCAGAAAATAGTGGGGTAATTATGGATAAGAGAATAGAAAAAACGAGACACGGAATATTCAATGCTTTCATTGAACTACGGGCTAAGAAGCCGTTGGAGCGTATCAGCGTAAAAGAGCTTTGTGAGCTTGCAAATATCAACAAATCCACATTCTACGCACATTATCTCGATATTTACGATTTGTCGGACAAGATTGAGAGCGAGATCACAGCCCAGATCATAAACGGGATAGATGTAGACGATTTGATGCGAGAGCCTGCAAGTCTACCGAAACAACTTGCTGTCTTGTATACTTCAAGGCAACCTTTGATCTTAACTATTTTCTCAGGCAGCCGAACACAGGAATTGCCGAAAAAGATACTCTCTACTATTATTTCTCAGCTAAATGATAAGCATCCTGAGCTTACAAATGATGACAGGCTGAAGATCATGCTAACATACAGCGTTTTCGGAGGATATTATGCTTTCAATGAGAACAGAACTTGCTCCGATGAGCTTGTGATTGAAACGCTGGGAGAGCTTTCGGAAAAGTTGAATTTGTGAGGAATATTATGCTCTTAGAGGGACTAACTTAGCAACAGCTTATCGTTTATATTAAAAGCGGCTCAAAGCGCTCTCTGAGCGCTTTGTTCAGGAAATAAGATAACCTCAACAAGCCGTACAAAATCTTTTTCTTTCGTCTGAGGGACAATGCAGCACGGTCACTCCAAATCATTCTGTTTCCTTTTTTTCTGCTGACTGACCATATGCTCATTTTTTAAGATATGCTTCGATCTCCTTCCTTCCCTTAGACAGGTTATCAGACTTTTGCTTGACCGCTCTATATTCATCGTTTTTCTTGCCCTGCTCCTCGTGCGTTTCAAAAGTTTTGTAATCATCGGCAAAAAACTTTGCGATATTATATTTGTAATTTTCTGTAAATATTGTTCTTGTGCCCACCGTTCAGATTCAAGAGCGAAAATAGAATTGAGCATAATAAAGCGCTTTATCCCTGCATTTTACAAAGCCTGCATAAGTTTCACAGCACCAAAAGTATCGGTCTATAAAAGATCTTTGCTCCGTGAGCCTGCAAGGAAATATATAGCATCAAAACCTTCTATCTCATTTCTTTCAGCATGAAGGTCAAAAAAGACAAACTTGCAATTATCTGTTTTCACAATGTTATCGGGGGTGACAAGAAACGAAATAAACCGTATGTCCTGCCGTCGTCAGCTTTTCGATCACATATTTTGCAACTCTGCCTGTTACGGCAATAAAAATTTTTATAAAGCACCTCCATAGATTGACTTTTTCGTCAACTTGTATTATAATTATAGCACAAAGAAATTCAATGTTAAGTACGCACATTGAGGTTATATACTTACCTAAAGAAGAATGTAAAATGTTAGAACGCTGTATCACAAACGAAACTCTTGAGACCACAGGCTTTAGCTATACTTTATCGCTGATAAACGGTAAATACAAAATGACGATACTCTATCTCTATACCCTTATGAATTTCGGCATTGTTCGATTTAATAATATGAAAAAATATATAGGCAATATTTCTTATAAAACATTTAGACATAATCTGAAAGAGCTTAAATCTGACGGACTTATTCACCAGAAGGAGTATTCGCAAATACTGCCAAAAGTGGAATATAATCATACTGAGCGAGGAAAGTCCTTAATACCAATTCTTGACCAGATGTGTACTTGGGGAGAGGAAAACAGACAGTCTTAATTGTAATGTTATACCAATTTTACTGAATTAAATAATTATAAATAACATGTATATAACGAAAACAGAAAATGGGTATTGATTAAAAGGAGAACATTATGGACAGTATCGGAAAGATAGGTCTTATTATGCCAGAGATAATTGATCCGTTGGATTATGAGCTGATACAAGGCGTACATCAGCAAGCAGAAATGGTTGGTCTTGATGTGATTTGCTTTACAGGTATATTTAATTCTTATATCGAACATCAACAGGATAATTATATTCATGCACTTGAAAATATATATACATTAATCTGCAAAGTAAAACTGGATGGTATTTTGTTTGCAGCAGAATATTTTCGTAACAAGCCCTTAATTAATAAGATTTTCGATTATCTGCTTCAGACAGGCGTGCCTTGTCTTTCATTGGGCAATGAGCAGAGTATAATCCCTTTTATGCAGGTAGAACAGCGAAAAAGTATGTATGAGATCACCCGACATCTGATTTGTGTGCATGGATGCAGGCGTATCTATTGTATCACAGGTACACCGCATATGACGCACTCAGAAGAAAGACTTGCAGGATTTAATGATGCAATGCAGGAAGCAGGTCTGAAGGTAAGAAAAAGCGATATTTTTTATGGCTATTTCTGGACAATCGTACCTGAACAAATAGCTGATTCTATTGCATCAGGAGAACTTGAAATGCCTGATGGCATAGTTTGTGCCAGTGATGTAATGGCTGGTGCATTAATAGACAGACTGAGAGAACATGGAGTGCAAGTTCCGGAAGATATTTTGGTTACAGGTTATGACGGAGGAGTGGCAGCTTTTATCAATTCCATTACTACCGTGACCGGCCGTGACAGACAATTCGGAGCAGATGCA
Organism: Ruminococcus sp.; assembly: GCA_029063695.1. Classification (GTDB taxonomy): domain Bacteria; phylum Bacillota; class Clostridia; order Oscillospirales; family Ruminococcaceae; genus Ruminococcus. The sequence continues at coordinate 4,325 of JAIDNR010000342.1, read as the reverse complement.
GTATGTCGATTATATGAGATGATTTTTCATAAGCCATGTCAGACCTCTGATTTAAAGCAGCATATTGTAGTTGGAAAAAGCTGCGGCTGTATAAATCATACCACCGCACAAAACGTTAATTCCTATATGTATGATACACATCTTCGTGAACAGATCATGTATGAGATCGAAAAAAAGAATTTTATGGCAACAAATGTGATAGGATCAATGTCAAATGTACAAAGCATTGAGGACTGGATGCACAATGCAAGTCAAATCACACACGTTCTTTTCGGTTGGAAATGGCTTGATGTATGTCTTTGCGAGGATTGGAGAATGGATTTTGAGAATCCGGAATTATACCGGCAGTTAGGGTATTCTGATAATATGCATCTTGTACTTTCAAGACGCCGTAACGAATCTGATACCGAAAGGCAGTTATTTCCTACACAGCAGATTATTCCTGCTCTTGCAGTAACGCACTCTCCAAAGCTGATTGTCTTAACATCTCTGCATTATGAAGGACAAATTTTGGGATATATTTCATCTGCATATCAAAAAGTTTCTGATATACATATGGATATCTCTTATATTAATTGGTGTGACGCACTGGCAAATGGTCTGAATATACTGCAAAAGAAGCAATACAGAGAATATATTCACCAGAAAATGGAGCTATTGTCGGTACGTGACCCTTTGACAGGATTGTATAACCGACGTGGACTGGAAGAACAATTTCCTGATTTTCTGCACATATGCAGAAATAATCATAAAACTCCAATCTTGCTGCTCCTGACTTATGTAGGTAAGATCTCCTCAGAATATGATATCACTATCCTTTCTGATAGTTTAAAAAAAGTATTAGATACACAAGCCGTTCTTGCACGGATACATGAGGAGATATTTGCCGTTCTGATACCGTGTCAGGATTCAATTGAATCTATAAAGAATGATATACAATTCAGAATTGAGGAAAACCTGAACACTTTGCTTGTCAACGGCATTCGTCCACCGCAGATCATTCCTTATGTAAAGCGGCTGAAATGCGAAAAAATAGATGAAATCGAAGAAGAGATAGAACAGGCGATACAAGCAGCCAATCAGCATATATACGCTCTTGAAAAGCAATATGTTGACTACAAGAATCAGCTGCGGATTTTGCGTCGGGAAATGCAGACAGCACCACAGAACGAATGGAGCATTGATGAGATCACAAAGAAAATCGGCATAAGCCGGAGTCACCTGAAGAGACTTTACAAAGAAATGTTTCAGATCAGTATTATCGATGATCTTATTGAAGCAAGAATCGAAAAGGCAAAGCAGTTTCTGGCACATACGCATATGCGTGTTACAGAAATCGCTATGGAATGCGGTTATAAATCTGAAACACATTTTATGCGTCAATTTAAAGATAAGATCGGTATTACACCGACACAGTACAGAAAACAATTTACAAAATGACCATTTCTGACATATCTTTTTCGGAATGGTCTAAAATGTAAGAAAAATAAGCTGAAATGTTATTTACTTTGCTGTATGTTTTTTGTATAATAAGTATAGCTTGATAATTTAAAAGGAGGTTAATATTATGAAAAAGCATAGGGCGCTTGCTGCTTTACTATCTGTCGGAATTGCATTTACCAGTATGAATTTTTCGGCAACCGCTGCCGGAACACGAGTATCTGTCCATGACCCTTCTATTATTAAGGAGGGTGATACATATTATGTTTTCGGTTCGCACATTGATGCCGCAAAGTCCAATGATCTTATTAATTGGAAAACTTTCACTAATGGTTATGCAACACAAAATAACGTGGAATTTGGTGATCTGTCAAAAAATCTCTCAAAGGCATTTGCATGGGCTGGCGAGAATCTGGAGGATTGTAAAGACGGATTTGCTGTCTGGGCGCCTGACGTTATCTGGAATCCGGACTACATCAACCCGGACGGCTCAAAGGGTGCTTATGTGATGTATTTCTGTACTTCATCGACCTATATGCGTTCTGTTATCTGCTATGCCACTGCACAGAAGATAGAGGGACCGTATACTTTTGTTGATACGCTCATCTATTCCGGCTTTACCGACAATGACAGCTATGCAACAAGTTCAACTAAAAATGTCAACCGAAAGTTTACATCGACCAATATTGATGAACTGATTGCCGCAGGAGAAGTGACTTACAACAATGATTGGTTTAACAATCATAATTATAATAACTATCTCTATCCAAATGCCATTGACCCGACAATTTACTATGATACAAACGGAAAAATATATATGGTATATGGTTCATGGTCGGGAGGTATCTTTACACTGGAGATAGACCCTGCCACAGGTAAATGTATTCACCCCAAGACGGGAAAAACAGCTGACGGCAGAATGGTTGACAGCTATTTTGGTACAAAAATTGCAGGCGGCTATTTCAAATCAGGCGAAGGACCGTTTATAGAATATAACGCTGATAACGGTTATTATTATCTTTGGACAACATATGGCGGTCTGCTGTCAGAAGAGGGTTATAATATGCGTATTTCACGTTCTACAAGCCCTACAGGACCGTTTTTTGATGCCGCAGGACAGCCTGCTGTACTGAATCCTGATACCAACCTTGACAGCGTTGGACTCAAGGTTATGGGCAATTACAAATTCAGTACATTGAATACAGCGTACATGGCTTGCGGTCACAACTCCGTGCTTCGTGATGACGACGGACGTTGGTATATGTTCAATCATGCTCGTTTTGATGATAAAACAGAATATCATGAAGTGCGTGTACGTGAAATGTTCTTCAATGAAGACGGCTGGCCTGTTGTGACACCGTTTGAATATTCGGGAGATATGCTTTCCGAATGCGGATATGAGGAATCTGATATTGTTGGCGATTATGAATTTATCAATCATGGCAATGCCACAGACGGCGTTATCATTAATTATGTCAATATCAAGCTGAATGCCGACCATACCATTTCGGGAAGTGTAACCGGTACTTGGGAGCAGGCAACGGATAGTGCAGCGGCAACTCTGAAAATCGGAAATCAGATTTATAATGGTTACTTTATTGCTTCAAAAAATGAAAAAGGAACAAAAGTGATGTCTTTCACAGCCGTTGGCAGTAATAACCAGACTATCTGGGGTGTACAGAATAAACCTTATACTGGAACGGAAAGGGTTTCTTTATCAGATTATACCAATTCCAATGCGGAACTTGTCATGGCGCCGGATACGATTCAAGGAGGCAGTGCGTCTGTTACTTTAAGCGGTACAGATATGCTTAGCGGTGTGACTTATTTCATCAGTAACAAAAACAGTGGGCTTTCTCTGGATATTACAGAAGGTAAATTGATAGACGGTACTAATATTCAGCAGTGGGATTTCAATAAATCATGGGCACAGCAGTGGCGATTAGTTTCTGTCGATGATACATGGTTCAAAATAGTTTCACTTGGCGATGAATCAAAATGCGTGGCAGTTGCAGAAAATTCCGCAAATGATGGTATTAATGTGGAATTGCAGAATTACACAGGTGAGGACAATCAGTTATTTAAGCTGGAAAAAAGCGGCAGTTACTATGGCATTGTTTCAAAATGCTCCGGTGGCAAGGTAGGACTCGATGTTTACGAATGGTCAACGAAGAATGGTGGCAATGTCAACCAGTTCGCCTATAATGCGTATGATTGTCAGCTTTGGAAGATTGAACCAGTGCATCCGAGTGTTACCGACACGACCTGCACGATTCGCAATGTAAACAGCGGTTTGTACATAGCTGCAAGCGGTGATAATGCGGAACAGGGAGAAAGCACTGTATGGACACTTACAAAACTGACAAACGGTTTGTACACTGTTACTAATGCAGAAGGACTGGCATTGACAGTAGAAAACAGTACTGCAGATAACGGTGCAAATATACAGCTTGAAAAATTGACAGGAAATGTTTCGCAGCAATTCCGTCTGAACTGCAATAAAGACGGCAGCTATTCGCTTCTGACCGAGGTTTCCGGAGGAACTTCCTGTGTAGATGTTTATGAGATAAGCCTTGAATCTGGTGCAAATCTCTGTCAATGGGAATATTGGGGCGGCATCGGACAAAAGTTTATTCTTGAACCTGCGGTTCCAGACAAAAAAGTTATTGGTGATGTCAATGCAGACGGTGAATTTTCGGCAGCAGATTTAGTATTGCTTCAGAAATGGCTGCTTGCTGTTCCAAATACAAAACTTGCTGACTGGAAAGCCGGCGACTTATGTGAGGATAATCAGCTTGATGTATTCGATCTTTGCATGATGAGACGAGAATTGATTAATAAATGATATATTTAATCATTTCTAATGGATTTGATTTAGTATATAC
>JAIDNR010000341.1 GCA_029063695.1 Ruminococcus sp. | reverse complement strand
TATTCATAATATTCTCCTTATAATTCGCCTTTGTTGACACTTTCTTTATCAATATCAATTCTTTCAAGAACAATTTCAGTTTCTATTTCCCTGAATCCGATTTCACGGTAAAAGCTTACACGCACATCAAGTGCAAGCAGAAATGCTCTTTTTCCAAGATTATTCAGAAAATAAGCAAGCCATTTCAGAAATTCCCTTGCATAGCCGCTTCCTCTTGCCGAAACTTTTGTTGCAACCTGTCCTATAAGTACTTCATCACCTATATCAAAAATTGCCGACGCAGTAGTGCAGTTCCTGTAGGTGAAAACACGACTTATTCCGTGCCTGCACCTGTGGGAAGTATCTGTATACCACAATGAAAAGTCGGCAATATTCGGAAATCCCTCGCTCAATATAGTATAAACATCGGGCAGATTGGGGTTGAAGTCCACATATTCTTCTGCAAAATTCTGACTTTTTTCATCGGGTACAAGTTCAAATATTGTCCTGTTGAGTATCTGATAATGTTCACCAAGATTTATCTGATGAATTATTCTGCTGTCACCCTCAATTCTGAACGGCAGATTCATGCTTACAAAGAACTGTAATTCCTCAGAAGCCTGTAAATAGCCGTCCGTACATATAATAAGCGTGGAATTGATAATAAACATACATCCTGTACCTGTTTCGTCTGTAATTTTATAGAAACGGCAGAAATCATAGCCTGCTCCGTATGCTTTCATGTAGGCAATCATTTTTCTGCCTGAAAGAGACTTCATAAGCATTTCTTTGTCAAGTTCATTTTCATTCTGAATCAGCTTTATCATAATTCATGTACCTTTTCAGCAAGTTTTCTGACGAGTGCAAGTGTATTGTCGAGGTCTGTCGAATTGATTACACACGACGGACTGTGAAGATACCTGCACGGCACTGAAACAGCTATTGTACGCACTCCACGTCCTGTGAGATGAATAGCACCGCTGTCATTTCCGCCTGCAATCATAGTCTTTGTCTGACAAGGAAGTCCATATTCATCGGCAGTATCAAAAGCAAGTCTGTATAACTGCTTATCATAGACCGTACTTCTGTCCATGAATCCGACAACAGCACCTTTGCCGAGTTCACATACTTTCTTTGCACCCGAAACGCCGTCAATATCGCCTGCCGTAGTAGCTTCCAGTACTATTGCAAAATCAGACTGAACAGCAAATGCACTTACTCTTGAACCACGCAGTCCTATTTCCTCTTGCGTATTGAATACAAAATAAGTATCATATTCAGGCTGTTCCCGAATAAGCTTTATCATCATTGCACACCCTGCACGGTCATCAATTGCCTTTGACTTTATGCAGTCACCAATTTCAATAAATTCAGAATCAAAATATACCAAATCACCCAAACGGACGTATTTTTCGGCATCTTCCCTTGAATCAGCACCTAGGTCAATATATAAGCTGTCGGTTTTCGGCGGTACTTCTCTTTCGTCCTTACTGAGATTATGCACGGCAGTTGAACCGACAACTCCCGATATACTGCCGACTTTCACCTGCCTGCCTATTATGACCGAAGTATCAATTCCGCCCACTTCTCCGAAAGAAAGTGTACCATCATCGTTGATATATGTGACAATAAAGCCTACTTCGTCCATATGGGCACAAATCATAACTTTTTTATCAGAAGATTTTTTTCCCTTACAGAAGCAGACTAAATTTCCGAGATTATCAACAGTATAGTTGCAATAATCCTTTATCTGTGCTATTATATACTCACGGACAGCCGATTCGTCACCTGAAACGCCGTTGATTAAGCATAATTCTTTTAACAATTCTTTCATGATTTACTCTCCTATATATTCTGCAAGAAGTTCAGCCGTGTAACGAACGTCCGCAAGATCAATTACTTCAACAGGTGTGTGCATATTTCTCAGTGGAATCGATACTGTACATACTTCCGCACCATTCCTGCTTACTGAGTATTGGTCAGCATTCGTGGAAGTAAGACCGTTCATTACTTCTGTCTGATAAGGTATTTCCATAGATTCTGCTGTATCAATCAATTCCTGTGAAATCTTACGTGACAGGCACGGAGATATGCCATCATTGCACCTTTTCCCAGATAACCGCATTTTTTCTCATTTTCTCCCTGAGCATACGCAAAACTTACATCAACAGCTATTGCAATATCGGGATTTATTTCGTATGCACCGATTTTAGCACCACGCTCGCCGAGTTCTTCCTGTACGGAAAAAATTACAGTTAAATTATATTTAAGATTCCTGTCTTTAAGAAGTTCAAGTGCATACAGAATCGATGCAATAC
>JAIDNR010000340.1 GCA_029063695.1 Ruminococcus sp. | reverse complement strand
CTGCCTGAAAGAAGCGTGCGAACACTTCCTCATCCGCTGCGATGGAAAAGATGCCGGTGCGCTCCGCTGTTCATACCCGCCGGAAAATGTCGCCCGCATCCAGCGATTCTGCGTCCTCAAAGAATGCCGGGGGCGCGGGCTGGGGAAAGCCGCCCTTGAGCAGGTCGAATCCTACTGCCGAAGCCGAGGCCGCCGCGCCGTCGAGCTGGACGCAAAACTTGCCGCCGCAGGCTTCTACGAAAAATGCGGCTATCAAACTGCGTCCGACACGTTCATCGAAGCGGGCGTAGCGCATGTCAAGATGCGGAAAGTGCTATAAAGCATACGGGTATATTTTTCACCCGATTCTCCTACATCTGCCGCCGCTGAATACGAAGAATAACGGCACGCAGATTTTGCGCAGCAAAACAAACCGAGGACACTACTTTTGCTATTTGATCAGGAAGAAACTCCGTTTAATATCTCCTATCTTGTTCATTATCGCCCTTTCATCAATTTGTGTCGTTGAAAAAGCCATTTGATATCTGTCGTCAAAAAACCGAAGCTTTAAATGATCATTTGTTTCGCTGTTTTTTCTAAAACCTTCATCCTCCAGTTTCCCTATTTGTTCTTTCGTAAGTTGTTTAGAACCCTTCAAAATACTTTCAATCTGTTGTCTTTTTTTGTAAGATACTGTTTCTTCCTCTTTGAATTTTTTTTCATCTACTAGTTTTTTAAGAACATCACGCTTTCTCCATTTTTCATCTTTTTTATTCTCTGGTAAGTCCTGACGTTCTTTCTCTATTTTTGAATACAGCAACATATACAGATAGTCTTCTATCTCATTTGGGAATAGATTCTTTTCACTACAAGGTATATCCAAATGATAACCACCAGTGTTCTCTTCATTTTGTTTTTTGGTATATTGCCCTTCTAAATCACTATATCTGTCGTGCATTTTTTTATTATCCTTTTTTAAGTCGCCATTCTCTTTTTTCAACTTTTTAATTCGTCGTTCCAAGGTCTCTTCTTTTTTCACTTTTTTGTCCAGACTTGCACTGTTATCAACGCAGCACATCTGTTGTTTTTCACCAGCATTACTCCTTTCTGAAGCCGACAATTTTTCTATTTCTGATTCCAAACGTGCAATTTCTTCTTTCTGTTTTTCAATCAACTCTCTATCTTTTTGAATCTGTGTTTTATCCAATCCGTTTTCTCTTATATATAAAACTACTTGTTCCTGTACTCTTTTATCTTCCTCGTTTTCAACATGTTCACCAAACATATCATATACTTGCTTATCATCACAAAACCACCTATCACCCTCTACTTTATCAATAATAGCGCTCAGCAAGGCTTCATACCCTTTTTCTCGGATTTCATCAGTTTCATAAATACCTTCTGATCCCACAATTATTCTTGATTGATCATCAGGACAAAAATCTTCTGAGGGGTTCATTGGAAGTCCTTTAGATTGATTTATTCTCAGCATTGCACGTGTTGATTCAAATGTTTCACACAATGCTTTTTCAAATTCAAAAAGAAGTCTATTTCCATCAAAAGCATGGCCATCTGTGCACTTCCAAAATTCAACATTAAAAGGCCATAAATCTCCCCGTAACTTTTCAATCCATTCATTAGAAACAAATAATCTTTTGCCCTTGTCATCAGACAAAAAGCGAATAGGAATTTTTTTCACTTCACGCATTGTAATATAACCTTTTGACCAAGGATCTTTTTTCCCATATTGTTCCGATATGACATTAACCGTTGTGTATTTGTTAGGAATATGTTTTTTAAGCTCTTGAAAGAAACGACGCCAAAAAAACAAGTTTCCTTCAGTTTTTTCTCTGTAAGCCAGTTGATGAATCTCTTCGCTTTTTTTACATGGTCTTGTTTTATTTTTAGCGAAAATAATCAGCAATGAAATTTCTTTTTCTGCCAATATTCCACTAAATTTGAATTTGACAATACCATCATCGCATGGTGCACAGTCCCAATAAAAATAATCCCTTTCACTTATAAGGCAAAAATGATTAGGCATTTCGAATGGCAAAGTTTCTTTGAAATTCATATCTGAAAATGTATTTTTTATACAGTTCCATACATCAGAAGGTTTTGCAACACTTTTCAAAGAGTAAAAACTTGCCCAAAATCCCATATCTATGCTCCTTTTTGTTTCTAAAAACAAGTCAGTGTAACCTATGCGATTGATTTTGTGAAGCGTCCCTGTAGCCATTCCGCCTTTGTTGTATGTTTCCGCACGTTCATGCTATAATCATGCGCAGGAACGTTTCCCCGCGCTTTTTCGGCGGGGTATGATGTGAGAAGGTTACATGAGCATTTTACATAAAACACGCAAGGCGCGCGGCGCGGTGTTGGCGGCGGTTTTCTTTTTGGCGGCGGGATTTGTGTCGGCGCAGGAGCAGGCGGTCAACCGGACGGTGCAGGCGGGGGTTTTCAATTTTGAGGGCTACCATTCCAAGGACGCGCAAGGAAATCTCTACGGCTACGGCATCGAATTCCTTGAGCTTGTCTCGGAGTATTCGCACTTGAATTTCGAGTACGTCGGCTACGACAAGTCGTGGGAACAGATGCTCGCCATGCTTGAGGGCGGCGAAATCGAT
>JAIDNR010000034.1 GCA_029063695.1 Ruminococcus sp. | reverse complement strand
GACTCCGCTATCTCATGCTCCTCCGAAAGCTGTTGTGCATGAAGAAAAGCCAAAGAATTTTAAACTTCCCGAAGCAAATGAAAATATGCACAGAGTTTACGCATACCTCATAAAACAGCGATTTATTGCCCCTGAGATAATAACACATTTTGCAAAACAGAAAACGTTATATGAGGATAAAGCTCACCATAATGCGGTATTTGTTGGCGTTGACGAGAACGGAGTCCCAAAACAGGCTCACAAGCGTTCAACGTCAACTTTTGGAAAATCATTCCGACAGACTATTGAGGGGTCGGATACAAAATACAGCTTTGCACACTTTGGAAATTCGGAGAAACTGTTTATTTTTGAAGCTCCGATAGATATGCTGAGCTATCTTACTTTGCATTCCGAAAACTGGCAGAAGCACTCATATATAGCCATGAACGGCGTATATGAAAATGCTGTTTTAACGGCGTTAAAAGAACATAAAAATCTGTCGGAAATTGTAATTTGCACCGATAATGATGTGGGCGGGATCGACGCTGCGGACAGGCTGAAAGGTGTTCTGTGTGAAAATAGTTATCAAAATATTATGAGAATTTTTCCAAAAAATAAGGACTTCAACGAGGATTTAAAACAGCTTAACGGCGTTGATTTTCTGCCTGCCGTCCCCCATAAAATCAAGGAAGAATATTATCGTCAGACTGAAAATCTTGAATATCTGAAATGCCGTCCCGATAAGCTGACCTCGCAGATTTATGCAGCTTTCAAAAACAATCAATATAGGTATCTGGCTGAGTATGCGCTTGCAGGCTCGGCATTTTTTCTGCCCAAAACACAGCGTTTGAGCGATGAATACAGGGCGTTTCTAAGGCTTCAGAGCAAGCTTAAGGACGATTACAAGGCGTATGCGGACAAGGGCAAAATGGTGCAGAAACAGCGGAATCTGAGCGATATCGTGCAGGCAGTTATGCAGGATTTAAAGCAAACCGCTCGTACCCGTGAGCAGTCGATAAACACTGCAAAATTACTGTTTCAGCTTGCAGATAACGCTGTCAGATTGTCTGTTGAGGAAACTATAAGTGTTCCGATTCAGGAGCAGTGCGAGGATGTGGAAATGATTCACGAACCGGAATTCTGCATGGAATTCGGATAATGAAACCCCCTCCGTTTCACAGTGAGATACCTTGAAGATAACAAACTAATATTTTATTAAATACAAAAGAAAGAATAATTTAGGAAGTGAAATTTTGAGTGAAAAACAAATGATTTTAATAGGCGTGTTGGCGGTATTTTTTATTGCTTTTTTAGTGATCGTAAATCTGCTTGACAACAGGTCGCTTAACGGAATAAAGGCAAAAAATGTCGGACATGGGCAGTACGGAACGGCGAGATGGGCAACTAAACCGGAGATAAAAAAGACTTTTGTTTCTCTGCCATTCGAGCCTGAAAAATGGCGTAACGGCGAGGATTTGCCGACTGTTCAGGGGACTGTTGTAGGGTGCAGAGGTTCTGGGAAAAACACAGTTGCTCTGGTTGACGAGGGCGACGTTCATACTCTTATGGTAGGCGCTGCGGGAACTGGCAAGACTGCTTATTTTTTGTACCCGAATATCGAGTTTGCCTGTGCAAGCGGTATGAGTTTTATAAATACCGACTGCAAAGGCGACGTTGCCCGAAACTATGGAAATATAGCCCAAAAATACTACGGATACAATGTTTCCGTACTTGATCTGCGTAACCCAACAAGAAGCGATGAAAATAATATTTTGCATCTTGTGAACAAGTATATGGACATTTATTTGTCCGATAAAACAAATCTTTCAGCGAAAGCAAAATCCGAGAAATACGCTAAAATCACAGCGAAAACTATTATCAACATTGGCGGCGGAGCTTCTGAATCAAGCAGTGTAAACGCTTATTTTTACGACGCAGCGGAAGGACTTCTCGCTTCGGTAATCCTGCTTTTAGCGGAGTTCGGCGATAAAAACGAACGGCATATTGTGTCGGTTTTCAGGCTGATTCAGGACTTGCTTGCAAAATATCAGCCTGCCCAGAAAGCCAAGCCGAAGATGTATTTTTCAAAGCTTATGGAAAAGCTGCCGCCGGAACATAAGGCAAAATGGTTTGCCGGAGCAGCACTGAACACCTCAGATCAAACCATGTTGTCGGTCATGAGTACGGCGCTGTCGAGGCTGAACAGCTTTCTCGATACGGAAATGGAGCAGCTTCTCTGTTTCGGTACAGCGATTGACGCTGAGAAGTTTTGTTCCGAAAAATCAGCAATATTTGTTGTACTTCCCGAAGAAGATTTCAGCAAATATTTTATGGTAAGCCTACTGATTCAGCAATTGTATCGTGAGATACTGGTGATTGCTGATGAGAACGGCGGTACACTGAAAAACAGAGTGATGTTTTACTGTGACGAGCTGGGCACGTTCCCGAAAATAGATGGTATGGAGGCGATGTTCTCGGCTGGACGTTCGAGAAAAATAAGCATTATAGCCATTATCCAGTCTTTTGCACAGCTTGAACAGAACTATGGAAAACAGGGCATGGAGATAATCACCGACAACACGCAGTTGACGATATTCGGCGGTTTTGCCCCTAATTCTCAGTCAGCAGAGGTGTTGTCAAAAGCGTTGGGAGAGCAGACGGTGCAGTCGGGTTCTGTGTCGTGCGGAAAGGAAAAATCGCAGTCATTGCAGATGATAGGACGACCGCTGATGACCGTGGACGAATTAAAATCTATGCCAAAAGGACAGTTTATAGTTATGAAAACCGGTACGCATCCCATGATCTCACCGCTTAAATTGTACTTCAAATGGGGAATTAAATTTGAGGAAGAATACAAGCTTCCCGATAAGACTGCAAGGGCAGTTTCCTACAAGGAGCGTGACGTGTTGATTCGGGAGGTAGAGCTGAAATATCCGCAGAAGAAAAAAGAAATTCCTCCAATGGAATTTGATGAGGTGGAGGATTATTTTGAAGAAAATCCGTTTCCGAAAAAGAAAAATATACGAATTGGAGCTGATAAAAATTGATTTTGCCAAGAAGAGTTTACGATCTGGGACTGTCCCACAAGGCGGTCTCGGTTTACTGTTATCTTGCG
>JAIDNR010000339.1 GCA_029063695.1 Ruminococcus sp. | reverse complement strand
CTGTGTTACCAATTCCGATTGTTATGGCTGGTTTTGTTCTGTTGGTATTGTTTAGATAATTTTGTGGATTGCTATAATGTTCTGTCAGAAAGTGTCTTAAGAACGTTGAGAGTCAAACCGCACATTCCCATAAAAGGCTCAACAACCGTTTGTATGTCGTCAGGAATTTGCTCTAAAATCTTAGTTATCTCAGGCTTTATATTAGGGTTATTTTTATTATCATGCTGATAGCATATATAAGACGGTGATATTTTGGTTGAAAGCAAGGTGTTGCTTGAAGATGCTGTTTTGATTGATGGTGGCATTTCAATTGAAAGTGGTATATAAATTGAAGGTGGCATTTTAATTGAAAACATTTTTTCTATTGAAGATGACATTCTGAAAGAAAAAGGTTTTGGTTCTTTTAAATAGCATTTGTAGTCCTGATACATAATGCCGACAGCCAGTAATATTCTGATAACTTCCGATTTGTTAGCTTTTGTTCCCCAGTTAGTTAAGCATTTTTTGATTATAAAGTCTAAGTCATCACTTAATCTGACAGAAAATGCAGTGTTTGTTGAAGAATTTTTTGTACTCTCGAAATCAGCATAAACATAATTTATGTACATTTTAGCTTTCTCAAATGATATTATATTCACGAGTTTATCCACTATCTCATTTGGTATTTCAGAAATCAGTGTTTTACAGGCAGAAGAAATAGTCTCTCCTCTGTCCATTATCTGCTCCTTGAAGTATGAATCGGTTCTGATGTTGTGCTTACTCATAATTAAAAACTCCTTGTATTAAAAAATTTTTTAAAACTTCAGATGATTAAAAAAATATATAAGAGGGTTAAAACCGCAAAAAATGTATTGAGTATGTTTTGCCTTATCTTATCTCTATCAGGAGAAAATAATTATCTCCGAAAATTTTTGAGAATAAGGTACTCAGAATTACTAAACAGGCATTAAGGAATTTAACATTACTATTGATATAGAAAAATCTGGCGTTTCGAAAAACACACATGATAAAAAAATTTTGTATGAGAACGTGCATAAGATGATGAGGTGCAAATTTACGCAAAAAAGGTATTTAGAATGTTCGCCTTATCCATCGTTCAAAGATAAAATATTATTTCCGAAAAATTTTGAGAATAATGTACTCAGAATTACTAAACAGGCATTAAGATGTTTAACCTTGCTAATAATATAGAGAAATCTGGTGTTGAGTAAAAAAATATATATGATAAAAAAATCCGTATTACGAGAATGTTCATAATACGGAATTTTTGTATTTTATAAAGTAGTCCCCCACTGGAGTTTATTTCAGACGAGAATAGTCCTACTGAGACACTTGTTTTAAGGGAAAATTGTCCTACTAAAGCAACTGTAAAATTCAGAAAAAGGAGTACTATAACTATAAATGATTGATTGTATACTCTTTTTATTTCTTGTATTACAGAGCAAAGTGGTATCAAGATAATAAATGGATATTGATACTGTTGAATCAAGAACCTATAAAGAAACGTCCAGTTGATTTGCTTTCAGATATATTTTTGAGGATTGATGTAAGCCGATACAGCGATAGTGACAGTGGTTTGTCACCGATATTTCGATATATTGAGTTAAAGGCATAACAACTTAAAATCGCAGACCTGAATGAACCCAGAAAATAATCAAGATAAAACATAATATATAATCAAGACAGGACAGGAAAGTATAATCAGGCAATCAAGCTGATTTACAGGCATTGAATGGTAAGAGACCGACAAGCAGACAGACCATAGTATAACAGAGGATAGTTGAAAAGCTGATTTTAAGTCAATCGAGGTACTGAATGATAAGAGACTAATGAACAGATAGACCATAGTATGACAGCGTAGTAGTTGAGTAACTGATTTGAAGTCAATCAAGGTGATGAATGATACGAGACTGACAAACAGACAGAATATAGCATAACAGAGTGGGGAGTTAAGAAGTTGACTTGTAATCCAGCAGAGGTATTGAACAATAAGAGACTGACGAGCAGGCAGACCATAGCATAAGTTAAGAAGTTAGTTTGTAATTCAGCAGAGGCATTGAGGGGTAGTCAAGTAATTGATTTAAAATCAATCAAGGCATTGAATGATAGGAGACTGACGAGCAGACATACTATAGAATAGCATAGAGGTAGTTAAGAAGTTGACTTGCAATTCAGCAGAAGCGTTGAATGGTATGAGAATGACGAGCAGACAGACTATAGCATAACAGAGAGTGTAGTCAAGAATCCAACTTAATGTCAATAAAGATACTGAATAGTAAGAGACCAGCAAGCAGACATAATATAGCACACAGCAGAGGGTGAGATAAGTAGTTGAATAGGGGTATTGAGTGAACCAAGATAACAATATAGGAAGATAAGACATAATTGAGGGGTATCGGAGGAAATAAATTTCGGGAATTTAATCTATTGCATATTATACAGATTGCTGATATAATCAAGTAAGGGTTTTGAACAATTTATAGTGAAGGCAAAAGAATACTAAAAAAGACTTGACAATACTTTTCAGATGAGTTATAATA
>JAIDNR010000338.1 GCA_029063695.1 Ruminococcus sp. | reverse complement strand
TATATAGACAGCATCGGCTCCTGTGCGAAGTGCGGCGGTAAGTGCTTCCATGCTTCCGGCAGGAGCAAGAATTTCAGGACGTTTCATTCAATACTGTCCTTGAGCTGTTTGAGCTTGACCATATTTTCAAGCTGTACTATTTTGGCTTTGAGAGCCTCGATTTCCTTGACAGCAGCATCACGCTCAATGCGGTTTTTGCCTGCTTCGTCAACGTATTCCTTAGTTTGCGTGCGGATATTTTCAACCCGCTGATTTGATTTGTTAAGGTCATCAAGAAGACTGAGTGCAACCATAATAGCGGCAGTATACGGAGAAGTGCCGCTTCCTGAGTTCATAAGTTCATTTATTTTTCCTTCAAGCGAACGTGCAAGAGAGAAAACGTAGTTAGGAGATTCAGCTGTTCTTAGTTTGTATTCCTTTCCGCAGATTATTACTTTTACGTCGTTAAGCATTTTTGTATCTTCCTTTCTGTTGTTTTATATTCCTACAAAATCAGTAATAGCGTTTAAGACCGATAACTTTGCCGAGTACTTCGCATTCATCGAGGATAATAGGTTGCATACTGTCATTTTCGGGCTGGAGACGATATTTGCCGTCCTCTTTGTAAAAACGTTTAACCGTTGCGTCTTCGCCGTCGATGAATGCAACAACAATATCTCCGTTTTCGGCATAGGTATCTTTCTGGACTATTACAATATCACCGTCAAGAATGCCTGCATTAATCATGCTTTCACCCTTTATTTTAAGTGCAAAAAGTTCATTCGGGTCATAATTTGGAGCTTCAAAGCTGATATATCCTGTAATATCCTCAAATGCAGTAACAGGCTGACCTGCTGTAACAGTTCCTATAACGGGTACAGCGGCGGAATTGCTGTTCGGAAGTCTCAGAGAACGGTTAAGGGCATCGGTTTTTTCAATAAGTCCTGCATCTACAAGAGCATTTATATAACGATGTGCAGTTGATGTGGATTTAAATTCCATAGCGTCCATAATTTCTCTTACGGACGGGGAAATACCGCTGCTGAGCTTACTTCTAATGAAGTTAAAAACTTTCATTTCCTTTTCTTTTGACATGATTAATCCTCCTGAGATAGCTTTTTTAATATCATTTTGGCAATCTTATATGCATCACCGCAGCCGAGAGTTATAACCAAATCACCCTTCTGTGCATTTTCGCATATATAACTGCATATCTGTTCAAAATTGAAATATTTACGTTCATCTGTCCATTCTTCGGATTCATTCTGCGGAAACCATATACAGTCTGGAATTTTTTCGGCAAGGTGACGTGTGAAAATTCCGTATGTGTTTTTCTCACGGCTTCCCATAATGTCAGTAAGGACTGCATAATCGGGAATTTGCAGTACTCTTGCGAAATCATCAAGGAGCAGACTTGTACGACTGAATGTGAAAGGCTGAAAAACTGCCCATACCTTGCGGAAATTCATTTCCATAGCAGCATTCAGAGTAGCTTCGAGTTCTGTGGGGTGATGTGCATAGTCGTCAACAACAGTGATTCCTTTTTCTTCACCTAATTTTTCAAAACGGCGTTTAGCTCCTCTGAAATCAGCAAGACCTTTTGCAATTGATTCAAAATCCACACCGCAGTAACGGGCAGCCGCAACAGCCGCAAGCGAATTAAGTACGTTATGGATTCCTGCAACATGAAGTGTAATTGTTCCGAGATTTTCACCTTTGTACATTGCATTATAAGTTGTGAGCAGACCATTTTCATGCCTGATATTTTCGGGATAATAGTCGCATGAGCAGTCATTGCCGAACGTGATAATCTCTTTGCCTGTGATTCCGTCAAGTGATTTCATTGAATTTTCGTCCGAACCGTTGATTATAATACATTTTGATGTATTTTCATTGAATTTGCGGAAAGATTTGATTATATTTTCAAGAGTACCGAAATAAT
The DNA here is from genome assembly GCA_029063695.1 of Ruminococcus sp. Taxonomy (GTDB): domain Bacteria; phylum Bacillota; class Clostridia; order Oscillospirales; family Ruminococcaceae; genus Ruminococcus. The sequence goes on along the minus strand of JAIDNR010000338.1, from coordinate 614 downwards.
CAAGATGGTCGGCATCAATATTGAGAACAACAGAAATATCAGGAAAAAATTTCAGGAAATGGTCCTCAAACTCACATGATTCGCATACAAGAATATCACTTTTTCCTGCAATTCCGCTTCCGCCTATACACGGAAGTTTACCGCCGATATATGCAGATAAATCAATTCCTGCCGTATACATAATCTGAGTAATCATGGAAGTTGTGGAAGTTTTGCCGTGAGTTCCCGAAACGCATATTGCCCTGTCGTACCAGCCTGTAACTATTCCGAGCAGGTCAGCACGTTCAAGAACAGGTACACCGCTTGCTTTTGCGGCGATAAGCTCAGGATTATCAGCCATGATAGCGGCAGTATGAACTATCAAATCCGCACCTTCAATATTTTCAGCACTCTGTCCGATAAAAACGGGTATTCCCATATTTCTTACAGCATCAAGAGTTTCTGTTTCATTATTGTCCGAGCCTGTCAGATAGTATCCCTGTCCGTGAAGAATCTGTGCAAGCGGATACATTCCCGAACCGCCTATACCTATAAAATGAATATGTTTTTTGCCGTTTAAAATATTTCTGTCCAAAGTAAATCACCTTTCCTTATGCTCTTATATTATTATGTGC
>JAIDNR010000337.1 GCA_029063695.1 Ruminococcus sp. | reverse complement strand
CTTCAAAGACTTTCAACTGTTTGTCAATTGCCTGAATCGGTTCATCAATCCACGAAAAAATTCTGTTGTATTTTTCTTCCATCAGTTCGTAAGGTCTTAGGCAGTCCTTCTTCATAGTCATGCGGCTTTTATCAACAGCCTTACGGATTCTATTAAGGTCTGCTCTTTTGTCTTTTGCCGATTTTATGCCGTCTTTTGTAACAACAAGTGACCTGCCTTCCTCAATTATCGGAATAAGCCAGTTGTTTACCGCCTCTATATTGTCTATATCGGCAGGCAGGTCAAAAGACTTTGTTATAATACTCAGTTCCATTATTTTCCTCCTAAATTTCGGGCAAAATCAATGACGGACACTTTCTTTCCTGTACACTCTGCCAGAATTTTTGTTCTTCTCGTTTCAGCCATTCAATATCAGCCTGTACTTCACTTCTTTCGATGAAATAATACCTTATCTGCACACGGGGAATATCATCATTATAATACTTGATATTTGCCATTACTACGACAAAATCAAAACCTGTGCATATAAGCTGGTGAAGTACCTGTATGTAGTAGCTGTCTGGAATTCTGTTGTCCCATTCGTCCCACTGTGAACTGTTTCGGATTGTAGTTGTCTTGATTTCCAGAACGCCTCTTCTGCCTGTAGAAATTTCAGTCAGTTCACCGTCAAGAGTTGCGAACATATACGGAAATTCATCTGAAAAGTACATTCCAAACTCATGATATTCAACATGATATTCAGGAAAATCAAGCCTGAACAGCTCACGGAGACAAGGTTCAGCCTGTTTTCCACGAGCAACGGCAGGCTTGTCCGAAATATCCTCTGGTACATCAATACCCACCTTTTCACGCCATAATGCAACGTTCGACTTGTAGCTGTTCTTCCCGACTGCCGTGCCTGCATCACTTCCGCCGATACCGCTTTTACGTATTTCAAGCCACTTTTCACGGTTTTCTGCATCAATAAACATTTATTTTCCCCACTGCTCCGCCATTGCCCTTGCTATTCCCAGAAACGTCTTGCTTCTGGCTTTGGCAGAATTGCTGTCACTGTTAAGTCCGTCTATTTTTCCGTGGTTATCCGTAAAGTATACAGCTTTGCCTGTTGTAGTATATTTGTACGGTTCAGGCGGTGGAAGACTGTTTATTGCTTTGAGCGGTTTAAGATTCTTCAGCCAGAAACAAGTGCGTTTCTTTTGATAATTTTCGATGTCATCTTTACTTTCGGCAAAGTAGTATGAGTGTACAGTCTGGTCGGGTTTTCGCCACAACTTTGACATAAATCCCATAGGATTCTCCACACATATCCTTTCACAGTCAGCAAGTGCGAACTGCATGAAGAATACTGCTGATTCTGATACTTTCCATAAACGGTCAACTACTTTTTCAGCCGAAGTGCATTTCAGCGACAGGTGGCGTGTTGTAACTGCTGAGAGATATGTACACGGCGGATGAGCAATAATCAAGTCCCATTTTCCGGTAATTTCATGCAGAGTCCAGTCCATTGTCACAAATGTACATCTGCCGTTTATCAGCGGAAGTGCATCGCCCTGTATATGCCACTCAGGGTGTCCGCCGGAACATTCCTGTATATCACAGCTGTAGGCTTCGTGACCAAGTTCACGGAATGCTGTGCATACTCTCTGTGATTCCTCACAGGCTACTAAAACTTTCACTTGACATTTCACTTCTTTCATGTTACAATTTTATTGCAATATTTTTTTGTTTGTTCCGTTCTCCGACTGCTGTCGGGAGCGGACATTTTTTATTCTTTTCCAAACTTGACGCACTGGCAGAACCGCCAGTCAAGCTCCTGCTGATTTTTGCACTTTGACAGAATCATCGTTGCTGAAAAAGTACGGTGATAGTAGTCAATTCTGCTGAGGAAATCGGCTATAACCGTTGCTTTTGCATACTTGTCCATTTTTCTCACCTCCCTTCATGCTGCCAAGCCAGTAGTCACGGTCCGATGAATCGCCGTCTGCGACATTCATGTACAGCAGGTCAAATCTGTCGGGACAATGTGTAAACTCGTTATCCCATGACCTTTCACGGATTTTTCGCAGGTCGTCGTTCATAGCTTGAAACAGCTCGACTATAAAAGTCCCAATAAAAATTACACCGATAATATCAAAGAACAGCATTTTATTTTACTTTCCTTTCTCTTGGAATATCGGATGAATAAAGTCATTGACTTCTTTACAAGTGTAGTCTGAAAGTCTTAAAACGTCCTGAAGCGTGATAAGAGCAGGCTTTTTGATTCTGTTATACACGGAGTTTGGACTTAACCCCATGATTATTGCTATCTTGTCCGCCCCTAAAGACTTACATAAAATTTTGATATTTTTTGAGGCACAGTCAAGAAACTCTGCTTCTTTTGTTTTTTTCAACTCAGGCATTCATGACACCTTCACAGTTTCAATAAGTTCAACGCATTCACAGCGGATTTTTCCGTTGGTGTTATACGGAACACATACACCTGAAAGCCACTCCCAGCGGATAAGGACTTTCCAGATTTGTCCTTTGCATTTACTTTTTACCCATTCAAGCAGAGCTACATTGATTCCGCAACCGCAATCATTTGTACGGTTGAAATTCACGTTTTCCGTGATTACAGAACCTTTTTCAATCTTCCATTTTTCAGGTGATTTATATGTATCGTCAAAAGTCTTATAAGCAATTATCCCGTCTGCTGTTGATTCAAAATTATTTTTGATAAACTCATATTGTGGCATCAATCCTGTTGCACCGCTGAGGTCTGCTCCACTCAAGTCTGCCCCTCTGAGGTTTGCTCTGTCAAGGTTTGCTCCACTCAAGTCTGCTCCGCTGAGGTCTGCCCCTCTGAGGTC
>JAIDNR010000336.1 GCA_029063695.1 Ruminococcus sp. | reverse complement strand
TTATACCGATGTCAAGCCCGATTGTCGATGTCATCACGATAATTTCGGCAAGCTTGTTCAGTCCGCCTTTCCGCATTCTGGAACTGCATATATCATTGTTGCAGTAAGCTTTGATAATTCCTGTCAGATAGTCGGCAACTGCAAGACCGATGACTATTAACAGCATGATAATGTATTTCATTTTTGTATTTCCTTTCCGTAAAAGATTTAAATTATTTATTCCTTCTGTTCAGCTTGTCCCATACTGCATGACCGCTTGAAACGGTGTCGCCCATGAAATTCGGACGGACAAGAGAAGATACAACATTTCCGAGTTTCATATTTATAATTTCGCCCGTGAGTTCATTTCTTACAACTTCTGTAACTTTCTGTACAGTATCGATGTCAAGTTCAGGGCAGTAAATCGTACCGCTGTCACCGTAATCACAGTCCAGAAGATTCTTGAATCCGGAATAACGAGGGTCATCACTGAGTTGATTCACCTGCACCTCATACGTGGTTTTCGGTGCATCTATTGTAGACCATAATTTATAACCGTCGCTGATGAGCCTTTCCATGTTTTCGTTACTGTAATTGAAGCGTGCGTTTTTCCTGTGTGGGTGATGGAAAAATCCTCTTGAATTTCCGTCATAGGAGACCGCCCATGAATTGCCGAAATTATCAAAGACGGCAAGAAGTGTTGCAAAATTGGTATAATCAATTTTCTGCTTGATTCCCGAAACTCCTGCACCATATCTCAGACAGAATGCATTTTCCCTTGAATTTTCCATTTTTTCATTGATTGACATACGGAAATTATCACGATATACTTCACCGCCATATCTGTTGAGAAAACAGTTGTCAACTCCGATTAATGCACCTAAAAGCGTAACATTTACATATTCGTCGCCCTCTGCTCTTGTTGTAATATCAGTTGTTATTGCGAACTCATACTGCGGATAGAACTCGTCGTCAACACCGTCCTGAATCTTACTTTTTTCGACTGCAAAGTCGATGAAATCCTGAGCAGTTCCGCCCTCAAACTCCTCATTCTCAATAAGACTTTGCTCAGCCATATCGCCTGAAATATGCCTTGCATGGACGGTAATCAGTCCGCCTTGTTCACTGTATTCTGATGTCATAATGTCAATTCTGAAAAGCTGACCGTTGACCTTCAGAATATTTTCAGGGAGTAAGTATTTGTATTTGCCCCATTCGTCAATAGGGTGGACAAGTTCAATGTCCCATACATCAGCATTTTTAGTCGATGTGCAGGACGTCGGTCGGAGAACAGCAAGACCGTTTGACTTGAATCCCGACTGCGGTTCTGAAATGTCATAGACACAGATTGAATGTTCGTAAGCAATCGGAAAGAAATTCACAATTCTCTTTTTAGCAGGAATTTTTAGAATGTTATTTTCGATAAATCCGCTTTTGTTTCCGTCCGAGAGTGATATGTTGCTGTTACCGACGAAAAAAACAGCTCTTTCGGCTTTTATATAGCCTTCAGGTGCGGAATATTCGGAAAGTGTATATTTTCCCGCCGGTATTTTGCTGAAAACAACAGGTGAATTGCCGGACGTGAAAGTAATTGTTCTTTTATCGTCGGAAAGTGTGAAATCCTGTGAAACTTCTGTTTCGCTGAGGTCGTAATTTCCCGATAATTCGAGAACTGCTCCCGAAAGTGCGTTTCCTGTTTCAGAATCAACTTTCAGCACTGTTAATTTTCGTGGTGTGAGATTCAGTGTGATATTGTCCTTGTCTGATGTTCCGTCGGTTTTTATCGTAAAATAGGTGTAATAGTAAGATGATGTGTTCAGAAAATCACTGTAATATCCGTTGGGAACGTTCCTGATTTCCACGTAATATGTACCTGTTGGAATTTTTGAAATCACAGACGGATAACTGCCTGTAGTAAACCATATATTTGACTTGTCCGACGAAATCTCATAGTCAACATTGCTGCCGTTCTGGGTGATTCTTACACCTGACAAATCACGTTTTTCAGTGTCACGACTGTAAATATTTATTGAAATGCCGGCGATATTTACGCCTGTTTCCGTATCGATACAGCTTATTTCCGTTGTACCACCGCCGTATTCTCCGGGCAGATACTGCCCTTCATATTCGTAATCATCACCACGAAAATCGCTTGTAAAAATTGTACACCAGAACCATTGCACCCCGTTTACACCATTCGGATTGTAAATAACACCAATTCCGATATGGGTGTAATCTCCACTGATAATAGCATTCCAGTGATTCTGAGAGTTCCGCCATTGATTCAGTGTTGATTCTGCTGATTCCGAACCAGCTGCAAGGTTTTCGCCAAAAATAGCCCAGTCTACAATGTTCTGGTTTATGACAGAAGATGCACTCTGTCCGTCAGGACGTGTATGAGACCAGTATACCGACACTTCCGAAGCACGAATCATCGCACATTCGTTGAGATGCGGCACACAGTACAACGGTTTCAGTCCTCTTGCTGTTCTCTCAGTATTGATAAGTTTTCCGAGTTCTTCGACTTTTTCGGGATATTCGGTATAAGCCATCAATAATACCTCTCTCTGACATTTATACTTGCGTTCACGACATTTCCTGTGTAACTTACAAACGCCTCACCTATTGCCAGAAGCGGATAATTTCCGAAAGTCTGATTATTTATTGAAATTTTTTCGCCGTTATTTTCGTAATAAGTCACTTCTGCATCACAATCAACAATTATCTCAGTATTCACCAGATTTTCGGTAATTTTCACAGTGAACTGACTGCCGTTGACATCAAGCACGACATTATCTGCCGTCGTTGGAGTAAAGCGGATTTCCGGAGCTGAAAAGACTGTCCCGTTATTCTGAATTTCTATGTAATCCGACGAAAAGTCGGCAATTGTAGGATTTGTCGCATAGGCAAACGGAAGCAAAGTGAATGTAATATTCAGTTCCGCCATAGTCATTGCTACCGCAACAGGCTGTAGAACGCTTGCTACAGCGTTCATGTATTCATCAGGACATGAAGATACCGTTAGTTTTCCGAAGCCCCTGACAGCACTGTAAAGCGTTCTCAGACGTTCCTGTGAAGTATTCTTGATTACAGCGGAAATTTCAATCGGTGAATTGCTGAAGCTTCTTGAAAACTGAATAATCTTTGTGACTGAACCTGTCGGAAATTCGTTCATCTCCTGAGACCATGACGGACGGATTATCGGCTGAGTGATAATTAAATCATCTGACGAATTATAATCATTAAAAGTAAAAAAACTCATTAAAGTCCACGACCTCTTTCGATTCTGCGTTGTTCAGCAGCTAATTCCTGTGCAATTGTACGTACATCGTTGTACCCTGATATTCTTGGATTGTTGATGTTATACGTATTATAGAAAGTTTTCGGACTTGATTCACTGCTGAAGCCTGTTTCGCCTGCCGATTTCCCACGCAGCGGAGTAACCCTGATACCGCCGTTCATGACTTCGAGCAGTTCCGGACCTGCTTCTGCGACAATCGCCTTGTTTCCCGACGAAATATAGCCGCCTGTTGCGAATCTGCTTGGATAATAGCCTTTTTCTCCATTATATAACTGTGCGTCCCATGCACTATTGATATTTTTCGGAATTAAATCATTGACAGGCTTTCCAGTCTCCTCATCAATTCTGTAAAGATACTGAGAAAACGTCTTTTGCAGATTATCACCCATCAAATCACCCAATTTTTTACCATTTTCCATTGCCCAGTCAAAAAGCCCTGTAGTATCAATGCCAAGTCCCATTTTTTCCCCGAATTTCTCTTTAAATGTATCTGTGAAAAGTTCTGAAATATCTTTACCTGAGTTTTCAGCCCACAGGAGAAGCTGTGTAGTATCAAAGCCCTCGCCGTCGTTGAACTGTGACTGAATAACTTCTTTGTAATTACTGCCTAAAATTTCAGCAATATCAATCCCCGAATCTTTCGCCCATTCAGCAAGTGCAGAAATATCAAGACCTTTGTCAAGTGTTTTTGTTATAACCTCACGTATATCCTCTGTAATAACTTCACTGGTTGTTGCACCGCTTTGAAGCCCTTTTATAGCTGTTTCGCCAATTTCAGCAAATATATCGTCAATTTCGTCCTGATTTACAACTTCCGCATTCAAAGCAAGTTTCAGCGTGTATGAAAGTTCAGTTTGCCTTTCCTTATAAGCATTTTTTATATCCTCGTCCCAGTCTGTAGCATTTTCAAGTATAAGCTGATTGCGGTCTTGGGGATTGTACACAATATTCTCAATGCTGTTATAGTCCTCAGCAGTTTCAGCCTCAGTAAAAGCCTTATAAGCCTTATCATAAGTATCAAAGTACTGCATAATCTCATTGTAATCGGCTTGTGCTTCATTCTGTCGGCTTGTTGCATCGGCGTACTTAGTTTTTGCCTCAACAAAAGTTTTTGCGGCGTTATACTGTTCATCGCTGATATTCTGCACACGACGGGAACCTTCGCTTAGATTCAAAATATCCTCAGCCGTGTAGCCTGAACCCTTTGCAACCTTGTAAAATTCAACTTCTGCCCTGTCCATATCCGTTTTCGCCTCGTCACGCTGTTTGCTTGCTGTAATATAGGCAGACTTTGTTTCAGACTTATTCTTCGCCATTTCACTTGCATCTGCAAAATAAGCATCAAGATAAGCTTCAGCCTTTTTCTTTGCAATAGTCTTGTCGATTTCGTCACGGAGATTCTGATAACCCTCAATCTGATTGCCTGTAAGTTGATATTCAGTGCCAAGAGCCTGATTGAGTTCACCTAAGATATATTCAGCACGCTTTTTGTTGGATTCCTTGACTTCTCCGTTTGCTTCAGTCAAATCTTTAAGCTGTTTCCACAGATACTCAACACGCTCACCCTCTAACTTGATAGCACTTGCACTTTCATCAAACGAACTATTGATTTTTCTTATGCTCTCACGGGTCTTGTCAATCTGCTCATGCTCCTTGCTATACTTCTTATCAACTTCATCAAAAATCTGTTGTAACTTTGATGCTTCCGTTTCAGCCTGAACATAATAAACACCGATAGCCGCCGCAAGAGCCGCAATAGCAACCGTAACCGCCGCCGCAGGATTCGCCGCCATTACAGCATTAAGTCCTTTAAAAGTAGTCGTTAGTCCTTTGATAGCGGATTGTGCAGTTGTAGCGGTTATTAGACCTGCAATACCCGTGCCGATACTTGTAATAAGCGGTAGCAAATCGCTTGCAACTTTCTTAATCTCAGGCATATTCTTCTTGCACCAGTCGGCAATAGTGATAACTACATCAAAAGCCTTTTCGGAAGATTCCTGAATTTCAGGCATTTTCTCAGTGATATACTGCACTAAGTCCCTGAGAATTGGGTTCAGCTTTTCGGAAAGGGCAATTTTCACGCCGTCAATGGAGCTGTCGAGGATAGTCATATCACCTGCTAAGTTGTCAATCATGGTATTCGCCATATTCTGAGCAGTTCCGTCGCATTCTTCGAGTGCAGCGGCATAGTCCGTGAAACTCATACCGCTTTCCTTTGCGGATTCCGAAAGACCGTTCATGATAGTCT
>JAIDNR010000335.1 GCA_029063695.1 Ruminococcus sp. | reverse complement strand
TAATATGACTATGGTTATATTACTTATATTATACCACAAAAAAATGAAAAAGAAAAGAGGTTTTGAAAAAATGACAGGAAAAAGACCTGATACACCATTAGGTGCAATCATCAGAGCAAGACTGAAAGAAATGGAGCGTTCACAGCCGTGGCTTGCAAAGCAGGTAGACCGTTCAGCAGGAACAATTAACTTCATCATCAAGGGAAGAATTATGCCCTCTGTTGAATTGGTTGAATCAATCGCTTCTGTACTTTCGGTTGACAGCAATATTATGCTTTCAGCTCTTAAAGAGGGAGCTGAAAGTTGATGGCTGAACACTGGATAACGGTAAAGGAAGCTGCTGAGTGTTGTGGAGTTGGTGAAAGAGCAATACAAATCAACGTTGAGCGTGGCAATTTACAGTACAAATATGTTGACGGCAAGGGAAGGAATGGCAGACAGCTCCGCATACTTCTTGAAAGTCTGTCGAATGATGCACAGTGCAGATATGCGGAAAAAAGAAGAAAGCCTGTTTCAAGAGACATATCAGAACAGCTCCTTGACGGACTTCCGCAGGATAAACTTGATGAACTCAATGAAAAGCTGCTTATCGTACAGGAATATATAAAATTCCGTGACAGCTATCCGCATAAAGACCATGTCAAGCAGTTTGTCAGGTATATGAAAAAAAATTATCCTATGTTTGAGTTCAAGCCCGAACGCCTTTCAAAGTGGGCTGTAAGGTATGAACAATACGGAGCAGGCGGACTTATTGACCTGAGAGGACACAGCAGTAATTCAGGAACTTCACTTACAAAAGAAATGCAGGATATGTTCCTGAAATACTATCTTTCCGACAAGGAACCGTCAATCAAGGAATGCTATGACGCTGTAAAAAATAATCTTGACGGAGAAGTGCCGAGTATATCAAGTTTCAAGCGTTTTCTGTACACTGTTCCCGATTCAACACTTGCATTGTATCGTAAGGGGAAGAAATTCTTTGAAGATAACTACCTGCCGAGCATACCGACTGATTATGACAGTGTGCCGTCAAATTATGAATGGGTGGCAGACCATCATGTATATGACGTTATTGTGAATGACAGGGGAAAAGTAGGCAGGGCGTGGCTCAGTACATGGATTGACCGCCGTTCAAGGTATATTCTTGGTTATGTAATCAGAATGAGCGAACCTAATTCAGATACCGTTCTTGACAGTTTTGTAGAAGCTGTAAGTAACTGCGGACTTCCCAAAGTGATTCAGATTGACAACGGCAAGGACTATACAACACACGATTTATTCAATCTTGACAATGATTATTCGCTTGCGGCGGAACTTGACCTGAAAGTAAGGAATACAATTCCTTACAATGCAAAGGCAAAGCATATTGAACGGACATTCAGAACAATTGAACACTTTGACAAGATGCTTGATTCCTATTGCGGAGACCGTCCGGAGCATAGAGCTGAATCAATGGGAAAGACAAATGCAAAAATAGCAAATCAGGTTATGACGTTCGAGAAATTCAGGGAAGTTGCTGAATACGTGATTAAGCTGTACAACAATACAGAACAGAGCGGAAAAGGAATGAACGGAAGAACACCGTATCAGTGCTATAAAGAGGAATTTACAGAACCTATGAGACGTATGGGAGAAAAAGAGCTGCTTTCAGTAATGCGTCGCCGTACCCGTACAGTAACCGTTACAAAAAACGGTGTGAAGTTTGCAGAACTGGACAGAAAAGATTACTATTTGGGCGATTTCGTCAGGCAGTATATTGGTAAGAAAGTGTATGCAAAATATTTTACTGGTGATGTCAAGAAAATTCATGTATATCTTGCTGAAAACGGAGCTTTTTTAGGTGTTCTGCCGTGCAAGGAGCTTTATGTATACGGAGCAGGCGAAGCAGTCAACAAGCAGGTTATCAGGAATAATGCAAAGGAAAAAAGCAAAATGCGTGCATTTGCAAAATCTTGTTATCCGCATAATGTTGAAGTTCCTCTGATTGAAGATGTATACAGAAGACGTGCAGAAGCATTCGGAGAACCTGATTTCAGTGATATTCCCTCAGTCAGCTGTCTTGAATATGATAAGAGGAAAGAAATTGAACGTATAAGCATTGAAGAACAGCAGATTAGCAATGCTGCTGCTAAAAATTATGTTCTTCCTGTTGATGAAGATGATGATTATGAATCCAAACTTTCAAGGAGGTTTGCAAATGGATAATATTGAAAAAGCAAGAATCAGGCTGACGGATTACATAAGCAGTACAGGATTTACTCAGGCTGTTATTGCAAAGAAAATCTGCCTGTCAGCCGCTACAGTGTCGCAGTTCCTCAGCGATTCCTACAGCGGAGACAATGAAGAAATTTCTGTGAAGATTAATTCTTTCATAGATTTGCAGGAAATGCGTACAGCCTACACAAAAGCTCCGCAGTTCACAGACAAGATAAGAAACACAAGAAAAATCATCAATACGCTTGATTATGTTTATGCAAACAGATGTACAGGTGTTGTATCGGGTGTTTCAGGAAGCGGCAAGACAACGGCTCTGAAAAGTTATCAGAAGATTATGAGCGGAGTAATCTACATTCAGGCGGACGCTACAAAATGGTCTCCCTGCTCAATTCTTAAACTGATAGCAAAATCAATGAATAAGGAGTGCAGCGGTTCTTCATCTGACATACTTGACTGGATTGTGGACGAACTTGCAGGAACGGACAGGCTTATTATAATTGACGAAGCACAGCACCTGAAAGCAAGGGCTTTTGATACTCTCAGGGTTCTCAATGACCGTGCAGAAGTGGGCGTTATATATGCAGGAACACCGGATATTATAAAGCGTATGACAATAGGCAGGGAAAAGGAAGAATTTGACCAGGTATACAGCCGTATTGAATACACCTGTAATTTATCCAACCGCTTTAATATCAACGAAATAGCTGCTCTTTTCAGCGAATTTAATCTTAATAATGAAGTGCTTAAATGTTTATGCAGTGCAGCTTCACAGAAAGGCGGTTTGAGATATGCTGTCAATCTTTTCAAGGTAGCCAATTCAGCGGAGCAGGGAAATATATCTGTTGATGCTCTTATGCAGGCTATGCAGAGAGTGGGAAAGGTGGAGCAGTTCTGATGAATAATGTGGATAATAAAGAAAAGGCACTTGTTACGGCAATAACAAGCACCCTGATGTGTCAAATTTGAACCATTGACACGTTTATTATACCACATCTGTACACAAGCTGTCAAGCCTCTGGAAACAATTTTCAGGGGCTTGCAGTAAAAAATATTTTTTGGAGGAAGTTGCAATGAAAGAAATTACAAATGCTGATTCGTTTGAAATGAACATGGACAGTATTTTTGATGCCGTGATTATGCAGATTTATGAAAGAGAAAATGTTGACTATTGTTCTGACGAAACAAAGCTGAAAATACAGGGATTTGTAGACCGTACATCAAATCTTATGATGCTTGATGAAAAATCCAAAATAAGTATTGTAAATGAACTTGACCTTATCATTAATATATCCAATTCTGAAGCTTTTGAAAATGGACTGAAAATTGGTCTCAGCGTTCTTAAAAATCTGCTTACGGCTGAAATGCCTGTGATACATACAGTTAATTCAGAAATGCCAAAACTTGAAAGACGTTGCAAGCCGGCTGATGAAACGTTTGATGTAGATGAAAGGCTTATTGATTACATGAAAAATACATTTCCTTATCTTGAAAAAGAATAGAAATTTGAATTGCAGGGACGTATGGAAGCACTGGTACACTTTAACATGATGAAACAGTATGGCTTGCTTTAAGCCAATATGGGCGGTTTTGAACCGCCCTTTTGATGTTGTAAAAATTTATGTAAATATTTTGTTTGACATTTGTGGAAAGGATAGTTTATAATGGATTTAAAACTAATCGGAGGCATTGACATGAACGAGATTGAAGCCGTAGCCGAATCGGAAATCGATACAGTAGCCGACCTGAGACAGATAATCGGTGTTGAGAGTGCAGCAAAACTTATCAGGGTTTGCGGAGGTTCTTATGTATATGTTCCTAAAATGGAAACGATAACGAAAAGCAGAAGAGACAAAACAATTTATAGTGAGTTTATCAGCGGTATTTCAATAAAAAACCTGACAAGAAAGTATTCACTTTCAGAAAATGCTATAAGGAAAATTATAAAAGCTGAAAGAGACTTAAGATGTGACAAGAAAAAGAAAACATAGGAAATAAGTTGGGACTGATAGTATGACAAATGAGGAACTTGTTTCAGCTATCCGAAATGGTGATAAAAAAGCGTGTATGCAGTTGTGGGAGCAGGTAGAAAAGCTAATAAAGAAATATGCCTATGCTTATTACAATAATCTCAGACTTTCAGGAAGAGAGTATATTCCTGATGTGGAGGATTTTATTTCAGAGGGTTATACCGCAATGATGGAAGCCGTAAAATACTATTCTTCTGACAGAGGGTATTGTTATACTACTTATCTTGTTAAAGCTTTGAAAACAGCATTTTCGGCTGTAGCAGGACTAAGAACATCAAGAACAGTAAATGAACCTTTGAATTGCTGCGGAAGTCTTGATATTGCAGTTGATTCGGAAAGTGAAGATACAAAATTTATTGATGTGCTTGCTGATGAAACAGCACAGAACGATTTTGAATGTGTAGAACTGTCAGAAACACAGCGGATAGTTGCTGAAGCTCTTGCAGAACTGAATGAACAGGACAGACAGTTAATAAAAATGAGGTACTGGAATGAAATGTCATTCAGTGCTGTTTCCAAAGTTTGTGGAGTATCAAGTCAGGCTGTTATAGCAAGGGAAAGAAAAATACTTCGCAAATTGAGGTTAAACAGCTCTTTGAGAGAGCTTTATGGCGAATTTAAGCTGCATTATAACGGAATAGAAATTTAGGTAATGAAAGGATATGTTTTTTATGATACAGGTACTTTTTGAAGGACTAATCAGAACAATGCGTGAATATGTCGGAGAGAAAAAGAAGTATTTTCAGAAAGTGAATGACATTCAGAACAATTGGGAATACAGTGACATAAAAAAAGGTGAACTGGTTTCTCAGGCTAAAACTGAATTTGATTCTCAGAAAGAAAAGTTTATTGAGAAATTCACAGGTAACATCAACAGCATTAAAAATGCTTTTCAGGATAAGCAGAAAAATTATTTACTTGATAATACAGCACTGTATAATGCAATGTTTTTCCTTGCAAATACAGGAAAGAAAAAGGATTCGAATTTCAGCGTTGACCCGGAACTGATAGAGCAGATAGCCAGTGAGTTTATCGGAGATACAAGAAGCCTGAATATGCTTGTAAGCATAGCTGAAAGTAATAGAATGAGCAAGCCAGCTGTAGATGAAATCAGAAAATATACTTACTCTGATGCGGAACTTGATGCAGTTCTTGAAAAGTTTATCCATGCTCTTGACGGCGGAACTATAGTTGATTATGTTGCTGTAAACCTGAAAAAAGCTGCTTATAAATGCGGCATAGCACTTGATGATTATGAAGTGCATGACGAAATAGGAGCAGACACTTTAGTTGGAAAGGTTATGGGATTAAATTAGTCTTCCATTTTTAATTTTTCATATGGCATAGC
>JAIDNR010000334.1 GCA_029063695.1 Ruminococcus sp. | reverse complement strand
AATTTATATGCATTATCAGATTATCGGAGAAACAGTGCCTGCTGTTGAATGTACTCTCAATGCAGGAGAATCCATGTTCACTCAGTCGGGTGGAATGATTTGGCAGACAGAGGGAATCACCATGACAACAAATGCAAGAGGCGGAGTCGGCAGAAGTCTCGGAAGAATTTTCACGGGTGAATCCATATTCATGGCTAATTATACGGCAGATGTAAGCGGTGCGGTTGTCGCATTCGGCTCAACCGTTCCGGGAAGTGTTATTGCCGTTGATATTTCTCAGGGTGAACTTATTGTACAGAAAGGTGCTTTTCTGTGTGCCGAACAGACTGTTGACCTTAAAGCGTCGTTCACAAAGAAATTTGCTGCGGGACTTTTCGGCGGAGAGGGTTTTATTCTTCAGAAACTTTTCGGAAAGGGAATGGCTTTTCTTGAAGTTGACGGCGATAAAATAGAACGTGTTCTTGAGCCGGGAGAAGTCATAAAAGTTGATACGGGAAATGTTGTTGCATTTGAATCAACTGTAAACTATGATGTTGAAACTGTCAAAGGACTCGGCAATATCTTATTCGGTGGTGAAGGTCTTTTCCTCACAAGGCTGACAGGTCCGGGAAGAATTATTCTCCAGACTCAGAGTTTCAATGAATTTGCCATGAAAATCGCATCAAGAATGCCTGTAAAGAGATAATATAAAAATGGCAAGAATCTATCCATTGTTCAGTTCAAGCAAGGGAAATGCCGAATTTATAGGCACGGAAAAAGGCGGTATTTTAATTGACTGCGGAGTAAGCTATAAAAGACTTTTAAATTCACTGAAACGTCACAATATACCGCTTTCGGCAATTCACGGCGTTTTTATTACTCATGAACACTGCGACCATATTTCAGGACTTAAAATGCTTACAAAGAATAATAATATAACCGTATACGGACAGAAATACACATTGCAGAATCTCTGTATCAAAGATAAAATATCTCCTGACGCAAAAATCGTTGAACTTACCGGACAAGCCGTTTCGTGCGGAGGCTGTGAAATAACATGTTTTGATACTCCGCATGATACTGTGCAGAGCTGTGGCTATAAAGTCAGAACCTGCGATGATAAGCTGTGTGCCGTATGTACTGATTTGGGCAATATCACTGAGACTGTATACAATGCTCTTATTGACTGCCGTCTTGTCATGATTGAATCAAACTATGATGTAAAAATGCTGAGAAACGGTGTATACCCTCAGCAGCTCAAAGAACGTATCATGTCGGACAATGGGCATCTTTCAAACAATTCATGCGGCTGGATTGTCCAGCGGCTTATCAACTCGGGGACAACACATATTTTGCTCGGTCATCTCAGTCAGGAAAATAATACTCCCGATTTGGCGGACAGCACAGTACAGAAGTATCTCAGTGAGTTTAAAAGAGGAAAAGATTATCTTATGGGAGTTGCACCCATTGAATCGGAAGGAGTGAATGTAATATTCTGAATATAAATCTTATTGCTGTCGGAAAGCTCAAAGAGGATTATCTCAGGAATGCCTGTGCGGAATACATAAAACGTCTCGGAAGATACTGCACATTTGAACTTCATGAACTTGATGAATGCCGTCTCAACGATTCACCGTCGGAAA
Source organism: Ruminococcus sp. (assembly GCA_029063695.1). Classification (GTDB taxonomy): domain Bacteria; phylum Bacillota; class Clostridia; order Oscillospirales; family Ruminococcaceae; genus Ruminococcus. The sequence continues at coordinate 3,959 of JAIDNR010000334.1, read as the reverse complement.
AAGAAATTGCATCGACATTGCAGAAAGAAGCAGTCCAGATTAAAAAATATGCAAAGGGACTTATTATTCCTATGTGCATTGAGGGCAAACAGCTCACAAGTCCTGAACTTTCAGAAAAAATATCTTCCGCAGGAATCAATGGATTCAGCACTGTCACTTTCATAATCGGCAGTTCATACGGTCTTGCCCCCGAAATAAAAAAAACAGGACAGATTAAACTGTCCATGTCAAAAATGACTTTTCCTCACCAGCTTGCAAGAGTTATGCTCCTTGAACAGATTTACCGTAGTTTTCAGATTGCTGAGGGCGGAAAATATCATAAGTAATTATAAAAAATTTTCTTGACAAAAGAAAATTTTTGTGGTACAATATAATTATACGGCAAGGATTGCCCGAATTTACGTCTGTGTAGACTAAAATCGCTGAAACAGGAAGCCCATCGTCTTCCAGACAATGGACAGTTTACACAAATATCAAGTTAGAGGTTAAGATTATGTTTTGGAAAATGACAAATGTACAACTGCAAAAAGGTTCTATTTTTCCCTTTCATGGGGATAGTGTACCCTTTTTTAAGTTGATTTGTCATAAACATACTCAAATTTAACTACATTCAAAATGTTTCTGCAAATTAATTAAACAGGGTTGTACATTATCTTCTTAACGATTACTAAATTAAGTTAAGGAGATTTTTTTATGTTTACAATAAAGAAGCAATTATCAAAATTATACACTTCGTCCGTACTTGGTAACTTATCGCTTACAGGTGCTTGGGTTGCAATACTGTCAGCAAGAGGTTACAGCCTTGTGGAAATCGGTATTGCCGAAACCGTATTCCACATCATAAGCCTTATTTTTGAAATCCCATCGGGTGTTCTTGCAGATGTTTTCGGTAGAAAGAAAATGCTGATTGTCAGTACTGTTATGCGAATAACAGGTAACATTATAATGATTCTTTCAAATAATCTTTTTATGGTGTGTATGTCTATCGCCTTTATGGCTTTGAGTTACAATTTCTCATCAGGTTCAGGAGACGCATTGGCTTATGATTCCCTTAAGCTTGCTGATATGGAAAGCAAGTTTGAAAAGTACGAGTCAAATCAGTTGATTATTTATCGTCTTTGCAGCGGTATTTCAACGCTTTGTGCAGGTTTCGCTCTTGCCATTGGACACAGAATTGCCTATGGAACAGACATAATTACAGGTCTGATACAAATAATTATCCTCTCCTCTTTACGTGAAATTCAAACTGTAAATCCGTTGAAAAATACAGGCGGTACAATTGGAAAAAGATTGATTTTGTGTCTGAAAGAGAGTTTTTCTTTTATCATGGAAATCCGTAAGGTCATGGGATTAATGCTTTGTAACTCTTTTGTAGGTGCAGTTGATATTCTGCTGCTGTTTTTCTTACAGGCAAAACTTCCTGAAAAAGGTATTCCTGAATGGTATCTTGGTTTGGCACTGCTATTTATGGAAATGGGTGGTATTGCAGGTTCAAAGTTGATACTGAAATTATCAAAACTCAGCTACAAATGGATATTTGCCATATCGTCTGCACTTGTACTGACAGGATTTCTTGCAGAACACTCACCTCTGTATGGAGTTATGGCCCTGGGTGGTTTTATTGCGGCTGTTGGCGATGATGCTTTACAGGTGCGTACCAACACAATTTTGCAAAGTATGTTTCCTTCGGAACAGCGTGCAACACTCACTTCTGTCGAATCATTCAGTTTTTCTGTTATTATGATAGTCTTATCACCACTTGCCGGTTTTGTTTTCACATACTGGTAATCAGATAAAAAATTGCCGTATGGATTTTGATTTTCCATACGGCTTTTTTATCAGTCATTATTTTTATTTGATTTTAATTTTGATTTCTGTCCGAGATTAAGAGAAGCTGTAAGAATTTTATCAGACTTGAATAATTTCAGTGCAAAGAACATACAAACAATAAATACAACTGTCTGATATGCAAATCCTCCCCAGAAAACCGCCATATTATCGAACATTATATTTGAAATTGATGAAAACGTATGAGTGAAAGGTATAGCATATACAATAATCTTTGCGATTACAGGAAGTGTATTTATATCGGCAAGCATTGAAATCATATAAGGAACAAGTGCGGCAATCATAATCGGCATTATTACTGTCTGGGACTGCTTTGTGTCTGTTACAAGTGCTCCGAGTATGATTGATATTGAAAGACAAATCATGATAGTAAGGAAAAGCTGTAAGCCGACAAGAATATAATCGCCGACTCCGAGATTAAGTCCAAGTTTTTCCATAGCTTCGTCTACGGGCATAATCTGCACCGCAAGAGTTCCTGCCATTTCGCTTTCAAGACTTTCTGCTGCACCCGACATGAAAAACGAAAATCCAAACATGAATACAACAGCATTGAGAAGTGCAACTATACCTGCCGAAAGCGTTTTCGCTCCGATAATCGCCGTTCTGCTGACAGGTGCGGAAAGGAGGGTTTCAAGTGTTTTGTCTATCTTTTCATTTGCTATGGCACTTATAATTGTTTGTGAAGTCATCATGATAATAAGAAAGACAATAATAGGCAGGAGCATATTCTGCATTGTAATCTGACTGAGTATGCTGTCTGCACCAACTTCTGCCGATTTATCGCTTACAACAGTCTGTTCCGCAATATATACGGGCGAACTCATTCTGTTCAAATCTTCCTCGCTGATTCCCGACTGACCTGCAATTATATCCGAGAGACAGGCAGAAATAAGACTGACCGCACCACTGTTGCTGTTTGTTGTATTGGACATTATAGATGCGGAGCTCATAGCCGAAATGCTTATAAGTTCGGGAGTTTCGCCGTTATCAAACTGCTTTGTGAAGCCTTCGGGAATAATAATCATTGATTCTTTTCCTGCTGTATCGAGAATAGATGCATATTCATCTCCGCTTGTTGTATATTCATTGATTTCTGCACCGCTTTTTCTGAGTGCGTCTATCAGGAAATGCGTGAACTCTGTATCATCATGGTCGCTTATATTTATGGTGTACTCCTGTTTTAGTGATTCTTCCATTGTGATATTCATAACATTGCCCATTACCATAAACATGACAAGAAGAACCGCAAGCGTGATGATTGTCTGTGCGTTTATAAGTTCGGCAAGTTCTTTTTTGAGAAGATTAAAGAATTTCATTGTTGTTCACCACCCTTTCAAAGACTTCCTCAAGATTGTGTGCATTGTACCGCTGTTTCAGTTCGTCGGTGCGTCCTGTAACAAGAAGATGACCCTTTGCTATAATTCCCACACGGTCTGAAACGAACTCTATTTCGAGCATATTATGTGATGAAAGCAGAAATGACATTCCCTCATCTTTTGCAAGGTCTTTAATCATCTTGCGGATTTCAAGTGCATTGAGAACATCAAGACCGCTTGTTGGCTCATCAAGAATTGCGAGTGCCGGTTGGGTCATGACAGCACGGGAGAGAAGCAGCCGTCTTATCATGCCTCTGCTGTAAGTGCCGATTTTATCTTTCAGTCTGTCGCCGAGACCACACATTTTTTCAGCTCTTTCAACGTAGCTGTTGATTTTATCAATATCAGTTGAGAAAAGACCTGCCATAAATCTGAGGTAATTTTTACCTGTCATATTCTTGTAAGCACCTGCCTCGTCGGGAAGATAAGTAATACTCTGACGGACTTTTTCAGGCTCTTTCAGAATACTGTAACCGTTCACGACTGCATCTCCTGCTGTCGGAGTAAGGAGCGTGGAAATCATGCGGATTGTCGTCGTCTTACCTGCTCCGTTTGGTCCTATCAATGCAAAAATCTCACCTTTTTTGATTTCAAATGAAACCTTGTCGGCGGCAAGCACTTTTGAATATTGCTTGGATAGTTGTTTTACTTCGAGAACATTTTCCATATAAAGCCTCCTGAATTTTTTATAATAATTTTAACACGGATTAGCTGGGTTGTCAATATTTGCTTGAC
>JAIDNR010000333.1 GCA_029063695.1 Ruminococcus sp. | reverse complement strand
TCTTGGATTTTTAAAAGGCTGTTCACCGTTGTTTTCCTGATGCTCAACAAGTTCAAGAAAACTGTTTCTCGGCATATAGACTTCGCCTCTCACTTCCAGAAATTCGGGTGCATTCTTTATTTTCAGCGGTATTGAACGGATTGTTTTAAGATTTGCTGTAACGTCCTCGCCGACAAAACCGTCACCACGAGTTGACCCTTTTGTAAAAATACCGTCCGTATATTCAAGAGAAACAGAAAGACCATCAATTTTAGGCTCGACTGAAAACTCAGGAAAGTTCAGTTCTTCTTTGCATTTGTTTATGAAATTCTCAACCTGTTCTACTGAAAAAACGTCCTGTAAGCTTGCCATCTGCACTTTATGCTGTACTTTCTCAAACTTGCCCTCAGCAATTCCGCCTACTCTTTGAGTAGGAGAAGAAGGAGAAACAAGTTCGGGAAACTGTTCCTCAATTGATTTGAGTTCCTGCATAAGCATATCGAAATCATAATCGCTTACTTCGGGATTATTCAGTACATAATACTGATATGTGTACTTGTTGAGAAGTTCCGTCAGCTCAGAAATCCGCTTTTCTGCTGTTGTCTTGTCCATAAAATTTACCTCGCAAACATATTTTCTTTTATTATACCACAAATTTGATTTGCCGTCAATAATTTTTCTGATATGTCACGAAATTTCACTCAGATAAAGACCTATCCTGTTATCAAGCAGTTCTGCACATTCTTCCGAAGTCCGTTCACCAGCAAAAACCGCATCGCATTCCTCTTGGATTATATCTTCAATCTGCGGATTTGAATAAGGTTCAAGACGGACAGTGCTTATGTATTCCGCAAGCTGATTCACTTCATCGTCTGTAAGCCTGAACTGCTCATCACTGTTCGGATAATCAAAAGACTGCCTGATTGAATTATTTATATAAGGACTTGTATCGCACAGCTTTTTAACTGCTGATTCAGTGACAGGAATCCCCTGATAATCCAGACTTTTTTTAGTCAGATAGCTTATATCAAAAAGACTGTTGAGAAATTCCCATGCACCCTCTTTGTTTAAGCTTGTTTCAGTAATTCCGAACATATAATTCACAGTCGTGTAAGCTCCTGAATTATTATTGCTTGGCATACCGACGAAAGTAAAATCTTCACCGTGAAACGGCTCGTATGCCCGATAAACATACGATGAATTTATGCCATTTATTTCAAAAAAATTAACCACCGCTCTGTCATCACGGAGCATATTTTCAAAGTCATAAGGAAGTTGCATTGTCTTGTATCTTGCACCTACTGTTGGTACATTTTCAATGAAATCAAGAACAGAGGGAATAACTTCACTGAAATTGCAGGTATTGTTTTCAAAATCTATACAGTCCAGAGTCATTTTCTGCATAATATATCGACGGAATGTGCCGTCATCAAGAAGATTATACAGAAAGTCGTGGTTTTCGTCTTGTGGAAGTTTATCAAATTCCGCTGACATTTCATCAAAGCTCCAGTTCACAGTATCTCCGACAATACTTGTCTTTGCGGCGGCAGTTTCAAGAAAGAAACTGTTGTAAATCAATCTGATTTCACCGTTTTCCTCAACACTTTCAATAACATTATCAAGAAAATCGGATTTTTTTATACCGTCATAACTTTCCATAAGAGGTACAATATCAGTAAGATAACCACCTTTTTTAATAACCATAGCTTTTTCAGGTGATGATATTATTATATCAGGAGAATTTCCCGATACCATGTCACGGCTGAATCTGTTGAATGCACTGTCTGCATAGTAATCTTCATTATCCATATATACAGTCGCATTGAGATTATATTTTTCACTTGAATTGTTGAATTGTTTAATCTGTTCCTCAATAGTTGAATCGTTTCTTAACTGATTAACTATAATTGCGGCAGTTATATCGGTCTTTTCAGAAATTTCAGATGTTCCGCTGATATATGACAATGATGATTCACCTGAAATATCAGTTTGAACACTGCTACAACCCGATAAAGCGAGCAACGCACATAAAACGGTCAGTTTTTTTAACTTCATATAAACATCTCCTTAAACGTTATTATATACATAATACGTTCTGGAGATGCAAAAAGTCAATTTTCAATAAACAATTGTCGTATATGTTGTCGGATTTATTTCACTGTCGTAATCATACGAAAAATAAGGAGTTGCCGTTGTCGTAAAATATGTAAAATATGTTGCAGTGGTATTTATAAATTCTTCGACTGTTGATGTATTAAATATATCTGTAGTAGTTACAGTTTCAGTAGTAGTTGTTGTAGTTGTCGACATATTTCCTTCAGCCGCTCCGTCGAAAGTTTCTGATGAAGCCATCGGGGCTGATATTGTTGTTGTGTAAACACAAGTTGTATATGTTTGAAATACTGCTGTGGTAGTATTAACAACTGTACATGGAACATTGGTTGTATCAGGTTTTGCTGTTGTATTATCCGGTTGTGTTGTTTCAGTCATTGGAACTTTTGTTGTGGTTCGTCTTGTAGTGGTATTTTCAGGAGGCATTATTGTAGTTTTCGGCCTATGTACTGTTGTTACCATATTAACAGTTGTAATTGTTGGTACACTGCCTTCCGAAATATCTGTTGCAGTAAAATCAGTTGATGTGCTTAATTCCGAATCATAAAATACCTGAGTTGTTGTATTAGAAATTGCAGTACTGTCTGAACTTTTTGTCGTCTGTGAATAAGTTTCAGAAGTATCTGAAGTCTGTGCAGTTTCAGTTGATGTTTCTACAGAAAAGTCTTTTATGGAAGTTGCAGCCGTTGTATAAGTCGCTTCTACCGATTCTGTATTGATTTCAGAAGTCATTTCAGTATGCTCTGTCAAATCATATGGACTTCTGTTCGGGTCGGGTTTTATCTCCTGTATAATCGAATTATTATAAATGGCAATACTCAAACAGGCAGCCGTCGCTATTCCCAGAACAGATGATGTCGTTTTAACGACTATTGATTTTCTGTGTTTCTGTATTTTCAGATATTCGTCACGTCTTTTAAGAACGTTTTCAGAAATTTCCTTATAGTCTTTCATATACAAAGCCTCCCCTCTCCAGTTCATTTCTGAGCGACTGTTTAGCTCTGTAAAGCAGATTATTAATCTGCTTCTTGTTCTTTTTCATAATAACAGCCGTTTCGTCAATAGAGAATTCCTCAAAATAAGTAAGATAAAGAACCTGTCTGTAATCAGGACTGAGGTTACCAAGAGCCTTATGGAGCATAATTTTCTGTTCCTCTTTCAGATATTCAAGCTCAATATTTTCTTCGTCCGCAATATCCGTATAATTATCAATAGGAAAAGACGATATTCTGCTGTCTTTTCTCATTGCATCAATAGCTGCATTTCGTCCTATAGAATAAAGCCATGTCTTGAAACTGCTTTTTCCTTTAAATACAGGCTTCTTTACTGCAATCTTGAAAAAAGTTTCTTCCATAATCTCCTCCGCAGAACTGATATTCCCTGTTATTCCATTAAGATACAGAATAAGACCATCTTTATAATCACGGATTATTTCAACCAGACCATTATCGTCACCGTCAAGATATTTGCGATAGCTTGTCTCTCCGCTGTCCATGAAATCCCCCTTTCAGGAAAACATCTCTCCGTGAGATTAGACGGAGCAGATGTTATATTTACTCATACTTTTATTTTGCAAGGGCAATAACTCATTATAACATTTCCGACAGAAAAAATCAATAATTTCTCTTGACGTTCTGCGGATTATATGATAAAATTAAATATATAAGTCTGTACACAATAAATTAATGAAAGGAATCAGAAAAATGCTGAAAAAATTTATTACAGAAGCTTTGTTGGCTGTTATGCTTACAGCATCCATGGGAATAAATTCACTTCCCACAGCTGTAACAGCGACAGATACTCCGGATTATGCAGAGGCTCTGCAGAAGTCACTCTATTTTTATGAAGCCCAGCAGGCAGGTCCGCTTCCCGAATGGAACAGGGTTGAATGGCGTGAAGATTCAACGATGATTGATGAAGTAAAGGGCGGCTGGTATGATGCAGGAGACCATGTAAAATTCAATCTTCCTATGGCTTATTCCGCTTCAATGCTCGCATGGGGACTTTATCAATATCCCGACGGTGTGGAAAATGTCGGAGAAATGACTAATTATGTCAATAATCTTGAATTTGTTCTCGACTATCTTGCTGAATGCGACAGAGGTAATGAAGCCGTCTATCAGGTCGGCAACGGTCAGATAGACCATACATGGTGGGGACCTGTTGAACTTTATCAATATGGCATGGAAGATAACGGCACTTCATATGAATCCGCACGCAAAATTCTTGTCGGTTCTGAAGGCTGTTCCGCTGTTTTCGGTGGAATGGCAGCAGCTCTTGCATCTGGTTATTGTGCATTGAACGGCAGAATTGATGACACAAAACTCTCCAACTATTTAAGTCATGCGGAAAATCTCTTTAAACTTGCCGACAGTTCAAGAAGTGATGCAGTTTACAACGACAGCGATGCAAGCGGATTTTATCGTTCCAGTCACTTCTATGATGAACTTTTTTATGCGGCAAACTGGCTCTATATTGCAACAGGCAACAAGTCATATCTTGATAAGGCTGAAATTTATATCCCGAATCTAAGCAAGGAACTTGGCTCAGATGAACTTTGCTACTCATGGTCACACTGCTGGGACGATACAATGCAGGGAGGTATGCTTCTTTATGCTATCAATACAAATGATTCTTTCTATATAAGCCGTGTTGAAAAGCACCTTGATTATCTTGCAAATAAGGTTGATAAGGTTGACGGCAAACTTGCTTATATAAGTAACTGGGGCTGTGCAAGATACGCTCAGACTTCTGCATTTATTACTGCTGTAGCGTGTGATACTGTACTGAAAGACAAAAACAATGGTACATACGAGCAGTTCTATGAAGACCAGATAAATTATGTTCTCGGCGATAATCCGACAGGACAGAGCTATGTTGTAGGATATGGTGAAAAGCCGGCACACAATGCCCATCACAGAACTGCTCACTCGTCATGGAAAAACGATATATATACGCCCGTTCAGAACAGACATATTCTTTACGGTGCATTAGTCGGAGGTCCTAATCAGGACGGTTCATATGAAGATGACCGAAACAACTATATCAACAATGAGGTTGCAACAGATTATAATGCTGGATTTACAGCACTTCTCTGTAAAATGACCGATAAATACGGAGGAAAATCCGACCCGTCATTTCCGCCGAAAGAAGCTCATGACGGTCCTGAATTTTTCGTTGAAGCACTCGACAAAGGTATTTCCGCACAAGGTGCAACTATCAGCTTTAAGGTGACAAATCATTCTGCATGGCCTGCAAGAGTTCAAGACAATATTTCTTTCCGTTATTATATGGATTTGAGTGAAGTAATAGATGCAGGCAAGTCACCCGAAAGTGTAGTTATCCGCTGTGACAGGGACCAGTCCACAATGTATGCATCAAAAGGCGTGAAAAATGCTGAAATATCAGAAATACAGCACTATAAAGACAATATTTATTATGTTGAAGTGGCATATCCAAATGGCGCTGCCGTACTTCCTATTTCGGAAGGCA
>JAIDNR010000332.1 GCA_029063695.1 Ruminococcus sp. | reverse complement strand
TCATTATATTATTTATCCTTTTCAATGTTCTGAACTTTTTGCTTATGCAGAAGTACAGTCGAACAGATTATGCAGATAATTCCGATAATCAAGCCAATAACCGCCATTAACGGAGGCACTGCAATTCCCGACGATGCAAGAAATACCGCTGTCGGACCGTCCGCACCGCCTATAATTCCTATGCTTTCGGTTTCGGAAATCTTATGGATTGCAATTGCAAGTATTATCAGAAATACTGCGGAAATGGCAGTAATCAACACACCGAAAATTCCTGTAATTAAACCAATAATTTTCTTCATAACAAAAAATCAAAGCATTTTCGCTCTTAATTCCTCAGCACTCAAAGGAGAAAGATAAGCGGGAGCAATATCAAAAGCAGTCTTACAGCCTGTTGCACCCTCAGCCTTTAATCTGCACAATGCTCTTGCATAGCAGATAAGTACGCTTGCGGTAAATTCGGGATTTGAGTCAAGTTTCAGCGAATATTCAATCATCTGATGAGTTTTTTCGCCGTCACCAGTAAATCCGCTTCTCATGACAAATCCACCATGATTCATTCTGTTGTGAACTTTGTCAAATTCTTCTTCGGAAATAAAGTTTACAGTAGTATCATATTCATCGAAGTAGTTTTTCATGGTCTTGATTGATTCTTCAATCTTTACGAGGTCTGCACCGTCCTCAGCAACAACCCAGCACTCACGGAGATGCTTCTGACGTGTAGTGAGTTCAGGCTGACTTCCCGAGCGAACAGCGTCCATAGCCGATTCAATCGGAACTGTGTACTGTATTCCCCTCTTAACGCCCTCGATACGTCTGATAGCGTCCGAATGTCCCTGACTTACGCCTTTTCCCCAGAAAGTATAGCTTTTGCCGTTTGGGAGAATTGATTCCGCATAAAGTCTGTTGAGTGAGAAAAGACCGGGGTCCCAACCGAGAGAAATCATAGCAAGATGACCGCTTTCTTTTGCCGCTTTATCGACGTTTGAGAAATGCTCGGGAATACGTGCATGAGTATCAAAGCTGTCGATTACGTTGAAAATTTTTACAAGTTCGGGAGTCTGCTTCGGCAAATCGGTAGCACTTCCGCCGCATATAATCATAACATCAATTTTATCTGCCATACTTTCAGCATCATTCATGCTGTAGACTTCCGCACCTGTCACTGTTTTTACTGTAGACGGGTCACGACGAGTAAAAACTCCGACAAGTTCCATATCATCATTCTGTGCGACTGCAAGTTCAACACCCTTTCCGAGATTACCATAACCTGCAATACCTATTCTGTATCTTTTCATTTTTATTGCTCCTTATATTAACATCTGCATATCATAAAGACCTGCCGGCTTATCTTTCAGGAAAATTGCTGCCTTTATTGAACCCTCAGCAAAGACAGTCTTTGATGCGGCGGAATGAGAAAGTGTTATTACTTCGTCATTTCCTGCGAAAATAACATCATGTTCGCCGACTATAGTACCGCCACGGATAGCGTGCATACCGATTTCCGACTTCTCACGTTTCTGACGGCGTGAATGACGGTCATAGACAAAATGCTTTGAATTATTCATAGTCTCATTGATTGCATTAGCAAGCATAATTGCCGTACCGCTTGGTGCATCGAGTTTCTGATTATGGTGCTTTTCAACGATTTCAATATCAAATCTGTCACCTAAAACTTCTGCCGCTTTTTTCGCAAGCTGTACAAGAAGATTTATTCCCAAAGACATATTGAATGTGAAAAATACAGGAATCTGTTCAGCCGCTGACTTGATTTTTGTAATCTGTTCGTCACTGTAGCCCGTTGATGCAACAACAAGCGGAGTACCTGTTGAAAGACAGTAGTCAAGAAGCCCATTAAGCGATGCAGGATTAGAGAAATCTATAATAACATCGGGCTTTTCGAGAAGTTCAGCAGGGCTTGCAACAATCGGGAAGTCCGCATACTGTTCAGTATATAAGTCGATACCTGCAATAACTTTACAGTCGTCACGGTCTTTAACGCAATTGTAAATGGTTTTACCCATTTTTCCGTTTGCACCGCATATAGCAATATTTGTCATTTTAACACCTCTTAATTTTATATTCTTGGATTTGTTTTTTCCTGTCAATTCCTGAAACAACAGCCGACGACATAATCAATAAACAGGGAAGTGTAAAGAAAAATACATAGTCTATGCCGTCATTGCCAAA
>JAIDNR010000331.1 GCA_029063695.1 Ruminococcus sp. | reverse complement strand
CACATTTTTTCGGAAATGTAAAGTAGTATTTTCAAGCTATTTTATTAATTTTTTATTGGTCTATTTTAATATGAACTATCTTAATTTATATTTATTTCAAGTATCGTATTAATGTTGACAATCCCTGAAAAACATGATATACTATGAATATGGATAAACATAAATCAAAACGAACTTAACTTGAACATAAGGAGACTTAATTACAAAGATATGGAAAATAAAAATAATTTGACAAAAAATGATTTCGAAAACATAATATGTGGCAGGAATCCTGTTATTGAAGCACTTAAATCAGATGCTAATCTTGATACAATTTACATGAACGGAGACGGCGGAAGTCTGAATCTTATTCGCAGACTTGCAAAAGAAAAAGGAATACCCGTGAAAGCTGCTCAGGATATTAAGCTTTCAAAAATGTCAGGTGGTGCATCACATCAAGGTGTTGTTGCTGTCGGTGCGTGCGGTGAATATGTTGATGTTGAAGATATTCTTGCTATATCAGCAGAAAAGGGTACAAAGCCTTTTATTATAATCTGTGACGAAATAGAAGACCCTCATAATCTCGGTGCAATTATCCGCACCGCTGAAACCTCAGGAGCTGACGGTGTTATTATTCCAAAGAGAAGAAGTGCAGGACTTAATGCAACCGTATTCAAGACTTCAGCAGGTGCGGCAAGTTATGTACCTGTTGCGAGAGTTTCAAATCTTGCATCGGCTATTGACAAGCTCAAAGATAACGGCGTATGGATTTACGGCACGGACGCTTCTGGAAGTGACTACACACAGACCGATTTTACGGGAAGCTGTGCAATTGTTATAGGTTCTGAAGGGTTTGGTATAAGTCATCTGATTCAGAAAAAATGCGATTTTATGATTAAACTGCCGATGATGGGTAAGATAAATTCACTTAATGCCTCTGTTGCAGGCGGTATCTTCATGTATGAGGTTCTCCGCCAGCGTAATTCCATGAGCGGTTAAGGAGTGTGTGCCTATGCCTGATAATAAATTGTCACTTGAAAATATACTAAAAGAGTATTCATCTGATTCAGGAAATGATACTTCCTTACACGTTGACAGACGAGATGCACAGAAGATTATAAATTCAACTCTGCCTGATTCCTCAAAGCCAAAGAAAAAGGAAGCTCCCAGACCCGCTATATCGCATGAAAAAAATGGTCTTTTTGATGTTGATGAAAAGAAAAGTCCAGAAATTCAGCCGAATCCCGGAGAATTTTCACGCAAGAAGATTGTTACTGCAAGTTCTGACGGATTAAGTGAAGTTAAACCATATAATTCAAAGAAAGTTACTGTGGAAAAATCAAGTAGTTCAACTAAAATTCGCAGAATGTCGGATTCCACAAGAGCAAGGGAAGCAGAACGTCGCAGCAAACGCAGAAGACATGGTTCTGTAAAAAGCAGTCAGACTTATTCAAAAGAAACTCCCGACGGGGAATATATGTATACTCCGCCACAGTTCAAAAAGAAAAAGCGTACAAGAAATGATATTCTCAATGAAATTGAGGGAGAGGGAAGAAAGTATATTACAGATATTGTACCGTCCCCTGAATCTGTCAGGACTGCAAAATCTGCCGAAAATGCTTCCATAGCAAAAAAGACAAGTATTAATCTCAGTAGCAAAAAGAATGTCAAGGCGAGTGAACTTGATGTTCATATCGCTCAGACCAAAGATGATTATGAGAAATCACAGTATACGACGGAACGCACAAAGCGTATCGTTGACTTTAATTACTATGGTGATGTTCAGGACGTCGGGCGTGATATTTACGAGCTTAAAGAAATTATTTCCACAAGAGTTGTTATTCTTGCATTCACAGCATTTCTGAGTATTTATATTACAATTTGCAGCCGTTTTAATCTTCCTGTTGCAAGTTTTCTCAGTATAAATCAGATTTATTCTTATCTTACAGCACATCTTCTGCTCGGACTTCTTTCTCTTTTTTATTCTTCACCTGTTATATCAAAGGGAATTTCAAATCTGTTAAAGTTCAGGGCGGACAGCGATTCAATGACGGCAGTAACGGCAATAACGTGCCTTTTATCGGTAATTATAGCATTCTTTCAGCCTGATATGGCAAGAGGAGAAGTAATTCATGTATATATGCCCGTCGGTATACTCGCCATGCTGTTTAATTCTCTTGGAAAACTTATGATTCTCAAACGCGTCAAAAGAAATTTCAAACTTGTTTCAAAGGATTTTGAGCGTCACGCTGTTGTGTATGTACGTGACGAGGAACGAGCCGAACGTCTTACTCGTGGAACGCTCGGAGATTTCCCGATTCTTGCGGCAATGAGAAAAACCGACTTTCTTACTGATTTTCTCCGATACAGTTATTCTTCCGATATAACAGACAGTTTCTGTAAAAGAGCAGTTCCTTCATGCTTGATAGTTTCACTTATTATATCAATTCTTATGACTTTTGTCAGGACAGGAACGCTTTTATCAATACAGTCATTTGCATTTGGCTTTTCGATATTCAGTATGCTTATCTGTGCAACTTCATGTATAGCACTTCCGTTTACTGTCAATATTCCTCTTGAAAAAATATCAAAACAGACTCTCAGAGGAAAGGGTATTCTGCTGGGTTATCAAAGTGTTGATGACCTCTATGATGCAAATTCAATTCTTGTTGAGACTGAAACGCTTTTTCCTGAAGGTACTGTAAAACTCGGCGGAATAAAAGTCTTTTCAAATACAAAACTTCCCGAAGCTCTGCTTGACGCAGCAAGTCTTACATATAATTCCGGAAGTATCATGCAGAAACTTTTCGATGATATTATCATAGGACGTGAGAAACTTCTTTATCCTATTGAGAATTTTTCGTATGAGGAAGATATGGGCCTTTGCGGTTGGATTAATAACAGGCGTATTCTTCTCGGAACCCGTGAACTTATGGAATCCCACAATATTGAGGGAATCCCAACAAAAGCTCAGGAAACTGAATATGCTGAGGGAAATGCACCCGTGTATCTCTCAATTTCTGGTAATCTTGCGGCTATGTTCGTCGTTGACCTTACAACCGACAGGTATATCAAGAAATGGGCGGACAGACTTGTAAAGAAAAAAATCTGCATTATTATAAAAAGCATTGACCCGTTCATTACAAGACAGAAAGTTTCCGATGTTTTCGGTATACCGCTGGATTTGATAAGAATTATTCCAAAACGTCTGCATGATGATTTCGATGAGGAAACGAAAAAAACTGTACGCATGAGTGCATCTATGGCATGCACCGGACGTTTTACTTCGTTCGTTCAGCTTATTCTTGGCATAAAAGTAATACATTCATCTGCAATAATCGGACTTATTGTCCAAACAGTATCAATTCTGCTTGGTCTCGGACTTTCTATAATGCTTATACTTTCAAAAGCATTTGAATTTGACTATATATATATGTCCGCAACAGCTATGGTAATATATAATCTGATATGTACGGCAGTTACCTGCATTGCAGTAAATATCAAGAAACTGAAATAAAAATAATGGCCTGCTGTCTGCTGAATAAACAGGGAGCAGGCTTTTCTGAAAGGAGCATAATATGTCAGACAGAAAAAATTCAAACAACACAGATAATCAGAATACAAGAACAACATATATTCCACCTGAAATAAGAGAACAGTATAAACAGAATTATCAAAGACCGTCACGTCCTCAGCAAAATCAACAGTCGTATCAGAATCGGCAGCCATACCAGAATCAGCAACCATATCAAAATAATCCGCCATACCAGAATCAGCAACCATATCAAAATAATCCGCCATACCAGAATCAACAGCCGTATCGGAATCAGCAGTCATACCAGAATCAGCAGCCATACCAGAGTCAGCAGCCATACCAAAATCAGCAGCTGTATCAAAATCAGCAGCCGTACCAGAGTCAACAGCCATACCCAAATCAACAGCCGTACCAAAGTCAACAGCCATACCCAAATCAACAGCCATATCAAAATCAGCAGTCGTACCAGAATCAGCAGCCATATCAAAATCAACAGCCGTATCAGAATCAGCCTTATTCACCACAGAGAACACAAAAGAAAAAAACACAGCAGAAAAAGAAGTATACCCCTCCGCCAACAAAAAGGAAGAAAAAACGCAAGTCGGGATTTTCAAGATTTATCGGCAGACTGCTTCTTATTGTGTTGATTATTTTTCTTCTGCTTTTCGGAATATATTCATGTACTGTGTATAAATTAATAGGAAAAATGGACTATTCCGAAACGGGAAACAGAAACCGTACAGACGGTGCATTGTCAAAAAATTACGTTACAAGCGTACTTCTTATAGGAACAGACGGCAGAGGTGATACTGAGAGAGGACGTTCCGATACTATGATGCTTATGTCAATAAACAGAAGTACGGATATAGTAACTCTCACATCATTCATGCGTGACTGCTATGTTGAAATTCCTGATTACGGCTGGGACAAGCTCAATTCCGCCTATTCATACGGCGGTGCGGAACTTCTTATGGATACGATTGAACGCAATTTTGGTGTGAAAATAGATGACTATGTTTCGGTCAATTTTGTATCATTTGCAAATATAATCGATTCGGTCGGCGGAATTGATATTGATATATCAGATGCGGAAGCTAAGGAGATTAATACAATTCTACAGGCTGAGGTTAATTCCATTATGGGTGACGATACTTTTGCAGACCTGCTTACAGGCGGCGGCAAACTGCACCTCAACGGCAAGCAGGCTCTTTCTTATGCACGTATACGATATGTCGGCAATGCCGATTTTGAACGCACAGAGAGACAAAGACGTGTTATGGAGCTTGCTATGAATAAAGTAAAATCATTTGCACCGTCCGCAATAAGTAATATATCAAAAACCGTTCTTCCTAATGTTACAACAAATATGACTTCTGAGGAACTCTATATGCTTTCACTTAGACTTCCGCTTATGCTTGGATATGAAACAGAACAGCTTCAGATTCCTGCCGATAATACGTATTACGGTGAATATACGTCAAGCGGCGATGCTCTTATAGTCGATTTTGATGCGAATTATAATATAATCAAGGAAAATGTATTCTCGGAATAAAAAGAAACCGGAAAGCCGTATTGACTTTCCGGATATTTTTTGTTTTTACTTCATTTCACGGAGAAGTTTTTCCGCACTTGCAAGCTTTACGCTTATAATAAACAACTCCATAGCTTTCCTCAAATCCTCAATGGAAGGATATGTAGGAGCAATTCTGATATTTCTGTCGTTCTCGTCAACACCGTACGGGAATGTTGCACCTGCTCCCGTAAGTGTTACGCCTGCCTCACTGCAAAGCTTTACAATACGCTTTGCACAGCCGTTCAATGCATTGAATGATACAAAGTAACCGCCTTCCGGGTCAGTCCATTCACCTATTCCGAGAGGTTCAATCTCAGTTTTGAGCATATCGCATACAAGTCTGAATTTCGGTGCGATGATTGCTGTATGCTTTTTCATATGCTCTTTCATATTCTCGTAAGTACCGAAAAATTTAACGTGACGGAACTGATTCATCTTGTCATAGCTGATTATACTGATTCCGAGATGCTTTTTCAGTTTCTCAACGTTCTTTTTACTTGCTCCCATTACTGCTACACCTGCACCGGGGAAAGTAATTTTTGAAGTTGAGCCGAAGATGTATACTATATCTTCATTGTTGACTTTTTTTGCTTCATCAAGAATATTGAGTATATATTTAGGGTTTTCCGTGAGATGATGAATGCAGTAGGCATTATCCCAGAAAATACGGAAATCTTTAGCTTTTGGTCTGAGATTTGCAAATCTTTTTACAGTTTCGTCACTATAGGAAATACCGTCGGGATTTGAATACTGCGGTACACACCATATACCCTTGATTTCATCGTCTTCTGCAACAAGTTTTTCAATCATATCCATATCAGGTCCTGTGGGAGTCATGGGAATATTTATCATTTCAATACCAAAAAATTCAGTTACTTTGAAATGTCTGTCATATCCCGGAACAGGACAGAGAAACTTTACTTTATCAAGCTTACCCCAAGGAGTACAACCGTTCACGCCTTTATTGTATGCAATCTGCACAGCCCAGTACATAGCATTGAGACTTGAATTTCCGAATATAATAACTTCATCTTCATCAACACCAATCATATCAGAAAAGAGCTTTTTTGCTTCGGGAATGCCGTCAAGCATACCATAATTTCTTACATCAATACCATTTTCGCTGACAAAATCGTTATCATCAAAAACACTGAGCATATCAAGACTAAGCTCAAGCTGTTCTTTACACGGGTTGCCTCTTGCCATATTGAGACAAAGTCCCTGAGATTTAAAGTCACTATAGAGAGTTTCAGTTTCTTTTCTAAATTCAAGAAGCTGTTCTCTGTTCATTTCAGATAATTTCATTTACAGAACATCACCTTTCAAAATTTTCCGTATCGTCCGACTGTATTAAATGCGCAATCTGACAATTTAAGTATACCACACACAAGAAATTTTTTCAAGTGACAATATAACAAATAATATGGCTTGATTTCGGATTTTTTTAGTATTTTCATTCAAAATGTGTATTTCTATCACGGCAAAGTGTGTATGAATGACGGACAGGTTAGTGCTTTTATATAAAAATTTTCACGCAAATCAATTTTCAAAACTTGACAGGATATGATATAATAAAAATATGAAAAATAACGGAATAACAGAATACTTTGAAGAAGTAGAAACAGAGGAAGAATATAACGGATATTTTTGTAGGATACCGGAAGTGATTACAATAGCGATACTTGGAAGTATGTGCGGACTAAAAAATGTCAGTCAAATACACCAGTGGGCAGCAAATGACAGAGTAAGCGAGTTTTTAAAGGAGAAGTTCGGAATCAATCATGTGCCATGCTATTATTGGATTTTGTGTATGTTGAAAATGATAAAAACAGAAACGCTCAATCAATGCTTTGCAAATTGGGTGTATTCATTCATGCCCGAAAATGCAAAGGATCTGACTATATCTCTTGATGGAAAAACAATATGCTCTACAAACAGAATAGAAAAAATTGAAAGCCCACTTCATATCATAAGCGCACAGATTTCTGAGCTTGGACTGACACTGGCACAGCGGAGTACAGATGATAAAAGCAATGAAATTCCAGCAGTGCAGGAATTACTGAAAACACTGAATATCAAAGGACATATGGTGGTTGCAGATGCCTTAAATTGTCAGAAAGAAACAGCAGAAATCATAATCGAAAAAAAGGCAGACTACCTTCTTTGCGTAAAAGATAACCATCCTAATCTGAAAAAAGATATAGAAGATTTTGTACAGGATGAAATGATTCAGAATACAATGGAATCTATATCAAAAACTGAAAAGAATTATGGAAGAATTGAAACAAGAACAGCATATGTTAGTTCTGAAATCGAATGGCTTGAACAAAAGCAAGAATGGAAAAATCTTTGTTGTATCGGTGCTATTCATACTGAGTTTGAATCAAAAAAAGGAAAATCAAATGAGTGGCATTATTATATTTCAAGTCGTCCTCTGACAGCAGATGAACTTCTTCATCATGCAAGAATGGAGTGGGCTGTAGAATCTATGCACTGGCTGCTTGATGTTCATTTTGAAGAAGATTGGTGCCTGATAGAAGATAAAGTTCTTCAACAGCATCTCAATATGTTTCGTAAAGCTGCTATTAATCTTATTAAACTTTTCAAATCAAGAACGAAATCTAAAAAAGCTATCTCTAAAATTATGTTAGATTGTTTAATTGATTCCTCCTCAATTTTAAGAGTTATTGGTCAAAATTGATTTGCGTGAAAAATTTTTCTGATATATTGACAAATTGTGAAAGATATTGTATAATGATTATGAATAGACAGATAGATATATTCGTGGAATTGGAAAAAAGAAACGGAGGTTTTTAAAATGAAAAAATTTTTGTGTTCTGCATTGTCATTTCTGACTTCGCTTTCACTTTTTACAGGTACAATGTCTTTCTCCGCCATTGCTTTTTCTGATGTGCAGGATATTGATACGGGTATCACTGATATGTCCGACGAACAGTTTGTTTTCGGTGAATCAGATGGCTTTTCATTCGATTTTTCCGACTTTCCCGCTGTTCTTTCCGATTCGGATTCAAAAACAGACGGCTGGCT
Organism: Ruminococcus sp.; assembly: GCA_029063695.1. Lineage (GTDB taxonomy): Bacteria > Bacillota > Clostridia > Oscillospirales > Ruminococcaceae > Ruminococcus. Next base: position 2,886 of record JAIDNR010000331.1, on the reverse strand, counting down.
TCTGGGTGATTATCTTGATGCCAATAATACAGCAGTATATGCACAACTTGCAAAGCTTGTTACTCCGTCAATGGACAATATTACCATAAAACTGCCGGAACCTGTAAAATTCACAACTTCTTCAAGACTTACATCAAGTGACCAGAATCTTTATAATGCTGTTTTCGGTGCGTGTTCAAGTGCTGTAAATGCTGTTTTATTTGATATGCCTGAGATTTTCTGGGTGAATCAGAACAAAATCACCGTATCGCCAAACAGTTTGCCGTACAGCTATAACAAACGTACAATGCTTTATACTTATACGCTTGAATCAATCACGATTTCTCCTGCTTATTACAGCGGTTTTTCTGATTTCAATGAAATTGCCGAATATAAAGAAATTCTTGAAAAGGCAGTTGAGGATTTTGTTGTTGAGGGTGATACTACCGTTGAAAAGTTAAAGGATATTCATGACAAGATTTCCTACTTCACTTATTATGATATGAATGCAAAGTTCCCAAGCTCTGCACTCGGTTCGCTTGTAACTTCAGGCTCAATCTGCGAAAGCTATGCAAAAGGTTTCAAGATGATTTGCGACAGGGAAAATATACCGTGCCTGTGTGTTTTCGGCAACTACGATGATGAAACAAAAACTGCTCATATGTGGAATTATGTTCTTATGGAAGATAACTGCTGGTATGCGATTGATGTTACATGGGACGATAAGGACGGCGATGACGGTGTTGAAATTGTCGATACATATTTTATGAAAGGCTCTGCTGACTTCAATAAAAATCATAATCCGTGCGAAAGCTATGCATTAGTAAGTTTGAAATATCCCGAACTTGCTGAATGGAATTATGGTGAAAATCCTTCATTCACAACAACTGCTTCTGTGAATACAACTACTACATATACTACAACTTTTACCACATCATTAACAGAGACAACTACTGAATCAACAGAAGAATTTGAATACGGTGACCTTAATCACGATGGCAAAGTCTCTGTTGCCGACCTCGTTTACTGTACAAGTCATGTTCTTGCAATCCAGAAAGCTGAGTATTCATGCGACCTCAATAACGATAACAGAGTTGATGTGTTTGATGTGATAATTATGCGTCAAATTGTCAGTGACATTATTTCAGCAGGATTTGCAAAATAAACTGAACTGCATGAAAGTTTTTTTATGATTTCGGGAGAATAAAACATGAAATCAAAGATACTTATAATTGAGGACGACAGGGAGATAAATCATATTCTTACCGAACTTCTTTCACGGAACGGCTACCGCACATCGTCCGCATTCAACGGAGCTGAGGCATCAGAAATAATGCGGAATCAGAATTTCGATATGATACTTATGGATTTGATGCTTCCCGAAAAAAGCGGTGAGGAGCTTATAAGGGAACTAAGAAGCTATTCTGAATCTCCCATAATTGTAATATCCGCAAAATCCATGCTTGAAACAAGAATTGAAGTTCTCAGGCTCGGTGCAGATGATTATATTCTCAAACCGTTTGACATCAGTGAAGTTCTTGTGCGTATTGAAGTTGTTCTGAGACGCAGTATGAAATCCGAGTACAGTACGGATAAAGTTCTGGAATACAACGGACTTAAACTGTATTCCGATGAAAACAGAGTATTGTATAATGATACTACGATTTCACTTACTGCCAAAGAACTCCTTCTGCTTCGTCTTTTTATGGAATATCCGAAAAAAGTATATACAAAAGCAAATCTCTATGAATCAGTCTGGAACAGCGAATATTTCTATGAGGACAATACAATAAATGTACACGTCAGTAATCTGCGTTCAAAGCTGAAAAAAATTTCGGGTCTGGATTTTATTGAGACTGTATGGGGTATCGGCTACAGGCTCAGGGAGATATAATATGATATATCTTTTATCTGTTTTCCTTGCTGTTATATGTATCTGTCTGATAATACACATAGAGATACTCAGGCATGAAATGCGTCGCACAGCAGATGAACTCCGTCGTACACGGGAAAACTCCTACAACAGACGGCTTACAGTAACATTGGTTGACAAGGATTTTACTGCACTGGCTTCAGAAATGAATCATTGTCTTGATTTTCAACAACAGTTGAAACAGAAAAACGAACAGACTGAACAGCAGTTGAAATGCTCAATATCAGATATTGCCCATGACCTCCGCACTCCGCTTACTGTAATAAAAGGCAGTTTGCAGCTTATGGAACTTGAACAGGATTTTTCACTTAAAAACAGAGAGTATCTGCGGATATGCCACGAAAAAACAGATTGTCTCAAGAAAATGGCAGATGACTTTTTTGAATTGGCTATTCTTGAAAGTGAGCAGACATTGGTAAATCTTTCAAGAATAAATGCTGTAAGTCTTATTATGCAGTTTGTAGCCGATAATGAATCCGCTATAAGCAGCAGTAATCTGATTCCAGAAATAGAACTTCCCGAAAAAAATGTGTATATTATGGCAGACAGTCAGCTTGTTATGCGTATACTGGAAAATCTGCTTAACAATGTATTGAGATACGCACACGGTAAATTTCTGATACGTCTTGAGCAATCGGAAGAAATATGCCTTATCACTTTTAGAAATTCCGTACACGGACTTCAGCAGTTCGATGTGAACAAACTGTTTGAACGTACATACAGAGCTGATAAATCACGTCAGAACGGCGGAGTAGGTCTCGGACTTTATATTGTTCGCTTATTGGCGGAAAAACAAGGCGGTACTGTTTCCGCTTCTCTTAACAACAGTGAACTTTCATTAAGCGTTGAATTTACAGCAGGCTGATTCCTCGAAAAGAAATTTCTTTTCGAGGAATATTTTTGTGCAACGAAAACCCCCAGTTTTACTGGGGGTTCAAAAAAGCTTTAGCTATGGGTAGAAAAATAAGACCTCC
>JAIDNR010000330.1 GCA_029063695.1 Ruminococcus sp. | reverse complement strand
CCATCATCTCAATCAAGTACATCTTTAAAAGAAAGAAAAAAAATAGTATTACATATATTTTTTCCAATACTTGTATTTATTATTTTCGGTCTTTGTGTACTTATTGTATTTAACGTTTATAATATGGGTAAAGAGAAGGCTGTGAATCAACGTGAATTCAAGGTCGTTGAAATATCTGATGAAAAAGACTGTATGTCAATAAACTGGGTAGTTCTTACTGAAAATGATGATAAATTACTGCTTGCCGAGTTGACTGAAAAAAACGGAATACCTGTAATTAATACTGGAAATCAAAAGGTAATTGAAAATATTGATTATGGTTACAAGATAATTAAGTACAAAGAAATAGAGGTTATTAAAGAAAATGACGGCTGAAATATGCCGTCATTTTAGTTGCTGAATACAGCTTTGAGTATCATTAATATTTTACTGCTTATACTTTTGGAATAAATAATTTCCGCAGCCTTATCGGGACGGTTTGTGATAATATTATCAACGCCCATGGAAATCATTTTCTGAATATCGTTTGTACCGTCAACAGTCCAGACAAAAACACGCTTGCCGTTTCGGTGAGCTTCATTCACTATTGTTGAATTTACAAAAATATAGTTAAGACTGAGTGCATCAATATTTCTGAGACGTGCAAATGACGTTACAGCGGCAGAATTGGCTATAAGTCCTGTTTTTATTTCGGGATTTATTTTTTTTACGTCTTTAAGTATATTGTATGAAAATGACGTTATATAGCATGATTGTTCAAGTCCGTATTCTTCGATAAGTGCGACGGTTTTCTGTGTTGTAAGAGATGTATTGCCTTTGTCTTTGATTTCAACATTATACAGTATTTTGTTGCCTATAATCTCAAAAACATCCGACAGCAGAGGTATTTTCGCATCGCTGAACTTGTCTGATTTTCTGAATTTACTGCCTGCTGAAAATTTCTGTAATTCTTCATACGTATAATCACTTATCTTTCCTGTGCCGTCTGTGACACGGCTAAGCTTTTCGTCATGAAATACGACCACATATTCATCTGCTGTAAGCTGTACATCAAGTTCAATATAGTCTGCACCGCTTTCCAATGCGTATTCAAATGCATACATTGTATTTTCTGGTGCAGAATATGAAAATCCTCTGTGAGCTGTAATCTGAGTGCGTGAAATTATTCCTGCAATTGGACTTATATTTCCCTTATAAACAGCTTTCATGTAATTATAATTCAGCAGAATTGTTACTGCAATGGTTGAGACTATTATAACTGTTTTAGGAAGTCTTTTTAATTTTGTACGCTTTATATCGGGTAGTCTTATATCTTCATCTGACGGAATATCGCTGAAAAATTTACCTGTAAGTCTGCACATTATGGCAGGTGCTATAAGAAATGATGAAACGGCGGAAAAAACGTTTCTTGCATAGCGGAGTACTTTTACTGCTGATAAAAATGCCTTTTCGGGATTTGAAAATCCTTTGATGAAAAGCAGTATTATAAAACTTACGGCAAATGTAACGAGTGCAGTCAGTCCAATCATAAAAAGACTCCATAAAATTACAGATAAAGCCTGTTTAAACTTTCTGCTTGTTGTGTTAATAATCTTATGACTCATATTTATGCATTCTTTGAATGATTTATCTGTAAGAATGAGATAATGCAGGCTGTAGCTATAGCTGACCATAATAAATATCAGCAGAATTTGCAGAATTGTGTACACAATTATTGCAGGTGCTGTACCTATTGACCTAAATGCAGTTTTCAGAATCGGCATAATAGGAATCATGAATGTACCTGATGATAATGTAAACTGAACAAGAGGCATGAATGTCATAAATTTAAAAAAGCTGAAAATACCACCGCGTCCGAATGATTTTTTCAGTGCATGGAATCCCGAACGGAACATTCCGCCGACTGTTATTTTCTCACCGTTTGCATAGCAGGCAAAACAGGCTGTCAGTGCTGAGAGTTCTGTAAATGTAAATACTGCGGTGAAAAAAAGCACAAGTAATATGACAATCAGTGTTGCGGGATTTCTGAGATATATCCATGCTTTTTCGTCTGAGATATAATTAACTCCCGAAATTTTCATTGTAAGCTTTAGAAGAAGTGCAAGCACAGGTGCTCCGAATGCAGTGATAATCAGTTTAAAAAGAAGTTCAAACAATATGAAGTGCGGCAAGGCACGGAAAAAT
>JAIDNR010000033.1 GCA_029063695.1 Ruminococcus sp. | reverse complement strand
GGGGCTGGCGTTGCTCGTTTCGATTGACGGGCAATTTCCAGAGCCTTACACAGTGGAACGGGCAACGACTAAGGTTCCACGTTTTTTTGATTTTTTCAAAAAAATATTTCAAACGGCCACGCTTTGTCAGTCTGTCGATATATCTTTGCACTCAAAAAAGATTTTGTTATGGAGAAGATTGACTTATATAAACGATATATCTGGCTTCTTGGCTTGATTTATCGTCATAATGGTATAACTCGAGAGGAGATAAATCGACAGTGGAGCCGGTCTCATTTAAATGATGACAAGGAAAATGAACTTCCAGAAAGAACCTTTCATCGTCACAAAAAGGCTATAAAAGACTTGTTTGAAATAGAAATTGTATGCGATCGCCATGGTGAGAAGACCTATCATATTGCAAATCGTGATTCAATTGATGACGATGAGATGAAGATATGGTTGCTGAACACATTTGCTCTGAATAGTCTTTTGTCAGAGAATCGGGATCTACGAAATCGAATCGTGTTTGAAGCAAATCCTTCCGGGCAGAAGTTTCTGACAACTATTATGGAGGCCATGAGAGACAATATGATCATATCTCTGGACTATAAAAGTTTTCACATGGACCAATCAATTCCTCACGTGATAGAACCCTACTGTTTGAAAATTTACAAACAACGATGGTATGTGATAGGAAGACGTATTGATACAGATAACATAAGAACTTTCGCACTTGACCGAATCAAAGGGATAGAAAGAACCGGAAGCAAATTCAAAGTGCCGGATAATTTTGATGCGGAATCTTATTTTGCGGACTATATTGGGATTACTGTAGATGAAGACATTCCAAAAGAAACGGTTCGGTTTATTGCTCGGAATGGTAAACAAGATTATATTCGTTCTCTTCCGCTACATCCGTCTCAACAGGAGATATCTTCGAGGGAGAAAGAAGCGGTATTTGAAATTGTTGTCAAACCAACACTTGACTTATTTCAAGAGTTTCTAAAGTTCGGAAAGGATGTAAAAATTCTTGCTCCAACTTGGTTTGAGGATAAGATGCGTGAGATATGCTCGGCAATGAAAAACAATTATAAAATCAAATGATCATGGCAGGAAGAATAACACCAGAGAAAATCACAAAATTGTCGATGTGCGAGATATTTGTGTTTGGCAGTAATCTCAAGGGTCATCATCGTGGGGGTGCCTCTCGCATGGCATATGAGAGTTTTGGTGCTGAATGGGGAGTCGGTGCTGGGAGCACTGGGAAATGCTATGCAATTCCAACAAGCCATCTGACAATTGATGAAATTAGACCCTACGTAGATGATTTCATAGAATACGCCAGATCGCATCCTAACAACAGATTTTTAGTAACGAGAGTCGGATGTGGTTCAGCCGGATATACGGATGAGGATATGGCTCCTCTTTTCAAGAATGCTCTCGAACTGTATAATGTTACTTTTCCATTTGACTGGATGGAGATTCTTACCGAAGACGAAATGATAAGTGCCTATGCATTTGGAATATTGCCGGAGAAAAAGACTGTCAAGATACCTAAGGCTATTACTGATGAAGATCTTAAACAGTTATGTGAGGAATATAAATATGTGATAGGATCGAGAATGCTCGCTGCTCCTAAACCAGAAATACGTATAAGATATGTAATTGACCGAGACCGTTTTGGATATGCTGATTTTGGAGATTTTTTTTTCTGGTGGACGGGCGATTTATATGTATGGACACGTAATGAAGAATTTGCCGAGGATCATAATCAAGACGTTGTGGAGAGTTATTTCGGTGATGAATGTAGTGGGCGTGGGTATTGTTGTCATGCCATATTTGCAGGTGTGCGGACACAATTTAAGGATTCAAAAGGAGATTATATATACACCGGGGATGTGATAGATATGGAGTTGAAGGATGGTGGTGCTAAATATACCTTTGCACTCGGTACTCTTGGAAATAATGAGGAAGGAAGAGAGGCGTACTATGCTTTTGCTCTTGATAATCATTGTATACTTCCTGAAATGTGTAGGAAAATGACAAGGGTTGGGACTGTCTTTTATCAATTGGACCGGTGTGAGTATGCTGTAAGCATTCCGGATAGGTGCTATAGATTCCAACCTTGGCATCCCGATGAGCTTACAAAGGAAGATCGGCTTGTTATGTCTCAGTATACACCAAATTTTGATCAAGAAGTTTGGAAATATTATGCGAATGAAGTATTAGGAATAGAATTTAACTGGAGAAAATGAAAGAAAAAACTAAAACAAAAATGTGGTCATATAAGATTGTCCACGATTCATTGTTTGCCCCTAATCCATTATGGGGTGTTCTAACGCTTGCTACATGCAAACCATCAATTCGAAGAAGTCCGAACAGTGTCAACGGTACATGGATTGCCGGTTGGACAGCATGCACTACCCATAATTCTGAAGTTTATGGAGGTGGAATAGATAGATA
>JAIDNR010000329.1 GCA_029063695.1 Ruminococcus sp. | reverse complement strand
TACCTGTAACAGTAATTTCGTCATCATTTGCAGATATTGTGATAATATCTGTTTCAGACATATTATTAATTATAATTTCAGCAATCTTGTCCTCAACTTCCTGACGGATAACACGACGTATATCTCTTGCACCATAAGGCTTGCCATAGGATTTCTTGGCAATAAGTTCAAGTGCCTGTTTGTCATAAGCGAGTTCAATATTCTTTTCAGCAAGCGGTTCTTTCATTTCATCAAGCATAAGACCCGCAATATCAGCAAAATCATTTTCAGCAAGCTGTCTGAATACAACAACTTCATCAATACGGCTGATAAATTCAGGACGCAGAAACTCTCTTAATCCTTTCATTGCCTTATCTTTGGATATTTCATTTTCCGTGCGGTTAAATCCCACACCGATACTCTTATCAGTTGAGCCTGCATTTGAAGTCATGCAGATAATTGTATTCTCAAAGTTAACGGTTCTGCCGTGTGCATCGTCAACTTTTCCCTCGTCAAGAATCTGCATAAGAATATTCATAACATCAGGGTGAGCCTTTTCAATTTCGTCAAAAAGAATCACGGAATAAGGCTTACGGCGTACTTTTTCCGTAAGCTGACCTGCTTCGTCATATCCGACATATCCCGGAGGTGAACCAATCATTCTTGCAACGGAATGCTTTTCCATATATTCAGTCATATCAAGACGGATAAGCGGTTCTGTGGAATCGAAAAGTTCTTCGGAAATAGCCTTTACAAGCTCCGTTTTACCTACGCCCGTTGGTCCTACGAATATAAATGATGCAGGACGACGGCGTTTATTAAGCTGTACTCTTGTACGCTTGATTGCCTTTGCAAGAACCGATACAGCTTCTTCCTGTCCGAGAACACGTTTTTTAAGTGCATCTTCGAGACGTGCTATTTTCAGGAACTCTGTTTCTGCAATCTTGCTTGCGGGAATACCTGTCCAGAGTTCAACGACCTTTGTTATATCTTCCTCAGTAACCTGAATATTTTCGACAATTTCTTTAAGGTCACAGAATTTCTTTTTTATCTGAATAATCTTGCTTTTTACTTCGGCAAGAGCCTGATAATCAGGTTCAGCCTGTTCCGAAAGATTCTTTTCCATGCCCTCAAGAACGGCTATTTCTTTTTCAATCCTTACATATTCAGCAAGTTCGGGAGAACGTATACTTGCATGAGCACAACCCTCGTCCATAAGGTCGATAGCCTTATCGGGAAGGAAACGGTCTGTTATATATCTTTCAGAAAGAACAGCACATACCCTGATGAGATAATCTGAAATCTTTACTTTGTGGTAATTCTCATAGTATTTTTTAATTCCGAGAAGTACATCAACAGTATCCTCAACAGTCGGTTCAGTTACAGTTACAGGCTGAAAACGTCTTTCAAGAGCTGAATCTTTTTCAATATACTTTCTGTACTCGCTGAATGTTGTTGCACCGATAACCTGTACCTCGCCTCTTGAAAGTGCAGGCTTAAGAATATTTGCAGCATTCATTGAACCCTCAGAGTCGCCTGCTCCTACAAGATTATGAACTTCATCGATAAACAGGATAATATTGCCCTCACGTTTTACCTCTTCAACAAGACCCTTTACACGGCTCTCAAACTGTCCTCTGAACTGAGTTCCCGCAACAAGTGCTGTAAGGTCAAGAAGATATACTTTTTTGTCAGTAAGATTAAACGGCACAGCACCTTCATTGATTTTCTGAGCAATACCTTCTGCAATAGCGGTTTTACCTACACCCGGTTCACCGATAAGACATGGATTGTTTTTTGTACGGCGTGAAAGAATCTGCACAACTCTTGCAATTTCCTTATCTCTGCCGATTATATTATCAAGCTTGCCGTCAGCCGCTTTCTTTGAAAGATTTGTACAATAGCTGTCAAGAAACTTGAGTTCTTTTTTCTTCGATGATTTCTTTTCTTTCTTATTATCCTTTGAGCCGAAAATATTAGGTAGGTCAAATGATTTTCCGAAAGGAAAACCACCGCCCTTTGTTTCAGGTGAATCCGGAACAGGGTCTACTTTAGGGTCATTCTCCGAATTGAAAAGACCGGAAATAATATTAGGCATAAGACCTGAACCGCCCATTTCAAATGAATCACCATCAAGCATATCCATCATCTGTTCTGAAAGCTGTTCAATTTCCTCGTCTGAAATTCCGAGTTTCTCCATATATTCAGCAACCTGCGGTATATTCTTCTCTTTTGCACAAGTAAGGCAAAGCCCCTCATTTTTCTTTTCGTTTCCCTGAACCGATGTTATAAATACAACAGCCGGTCTTTTTTTGCATTTACTGCACATTATCATATTTTTTCCTCCTGTTAAGTATGATAACTGAAAGTTACATTTTCAGTGTTAAATCATAGAAATATTTGAATATAAATGTTCCGTCAATAACATCATTATTGAAGAACAGCATCTCGTTGCTTCCCATAATTGCCCATAAGCGTATAACAGCCGCAGCAGCAAATACCATGATACCGCCTGTAATAATTCCCATAAATCCGCCTGAAATATGTGAACTTATACTTTGCGTTCCACCCTCGCTTCTGCTTGTAAATGAATTTATCACAGCCATTATAATCAGAAACAGAGAAATATAAAGCACAACAAAACCTGTAAGACTGAAAATCGTACTGTAAGCCGATGCTGTATATTTATCAGCGATATATACTGCTGCTTTATGATTGCTGTCTTTATCAAGCATAAAAAGTATAAGTTCTTTCATGCCCGAGCTGTCATTTCTGATTTCATTTGCCGCCGTTTCAGCCGCAAATTTATTCAGTGACTGTGATATAATCTCACTCATGACAACAGCATATCCCTCATGAATTTTTTCTATAAGAACGGCTTCATTTTCCTCAGTTTTCCTTGAATTGATATTATTTACATAATCACACAAAGCCTTGTCAAGTTCCTTGTCTGATTTAAAAACGGTATCAAGCTTTTCAGAGTTTACTTTTATAAAATATCCCATATTTTCGAGATAAGCGGCATATTTCTGCGTAAAAACAGTGCTGTTGATATTCTTTTCGATTTTCTTGATATTACTGCTTCTGACCGTATTTTTATAAAGTGACTGAGAAAGTGTACCGCTTACGGCAAATGCAATAAATATTGAAACAACACAGCATACAGCCGTGAGTGTGCTTTTTAAAAATCCTTTTTTTCCCGAAAGAAATATACATACAAGAATCACTGCCGCCGCAATCACATCATAAAACCACCAGAACTCTGTACCCATATAATCCCCCCTCAGCTTTCATAATTTATTCTGTCTATTTTACTGAAACTTTTCAGAAAAACATAACTTTCACTTCTGACAAAACCTGTATATGAATCATTTACAGAAGCCGTTGAACGGAGACTTCCCGTAAAATCATATGCAAGCACGGCATTCTGAGTCATAACATAAGCAAGACCACCGCTCACAGCAACATCAATAAGCGGAGTTTCAAATCCGATTATAATAGGCTCTTTTCCGCCGCCGTCAAAAAGTGCCATAACATATTTTCGCCTGTCATCGTTATTGATTATCACAGCGGACTGACCATTACTGCTTGAACCGTCCTCATAATCACCGTCATAACGATAGAACGAACTTATCTGACCGCTTTTGTCAACATATCCGCAGGCATCAATTCCAAGAACGAATGCACCGTCGGAAAAGCTATAAACATCAAGACCAAAAGTATCAAGTCCGGGAGAAGTCCATTTTTCGCCGCTTACAGTAAATTCGGCTTCCTGAACAGAAGTAACAAGCGAACCGTTTTCGGCATATATGTATCCTATTATACAGCCTGTGCTGTTCTCAGTAAAGCTTATATCACTGACTTTCTGTATACACTTTCTTTCGTAGATTACTTCGCCTCTGCTGTCATATACAGAAACTTCACATTCATATTTCTGTGATGTTGTGACAACAGCCGTATATCCTTCTTTACTGAGCCTTGCAAAAATAATATTTTCATCAAGCTGCTGTGAATATATAATGCCTGTTCTGTCCTCAACACTGAATCTGTTTCCGCCGTATTCATATACAAGAACCTTATCGTTCATGGCATTCATTACTGCATTAGTATATGCGTGCTGACGCTTTTTAATTAATCCGCCTTCTTCACTGTAGAAATAGATATAAGCATCATTGAGAACAATAACGCAACTGTCTGCACAATCAGTCTGATAATTAACACTGCCGTTTATTTCAATTGGAAAATTGCCCTCTGCAAGTTTGCCGTCATTGACAATTGTAGTATACTGCTTTCCCAAACCTCTCAGTTTAGGAAGCCATGATTCCTTAGTAAGGTAAGCCGAAGATGCCGCAACTATAAGAACCATAAAAATGATAAGGCGAGTAATCATTTTTTTTCGTTTTTTTCGTTTTTTCAGCTCAACCATATCATTCATATCATACATCGGCATTGCTTTCACGCTCCTTTATCAATTGTCATTCAGTAAAACACCCTGTTGAGATACAAACCATGAGCCATAGCAGTTCTGCCTGCTCTCAGCCTGTTTTTTGCCATAATAATTGCAGGCATATCATCGGGAGAAATTCTGCCTTCGTTTATGTCAATAAGCGTTCCTGCAATTATCCTAATCATATTATACAAAAAACCGTCGCCTTTTACAAGTATTATCACAGAATCTCCACTATTTTCTATTTCAAGGGAATAAATAGTGCGGACGGTCGTTGAAACATTTGTACAGTCTGCACAGAAGCTTGCGAAGTCGTGAGTACCGATAAGAAATCGTGAAGCATATTTTGCCTTTTCTGTATCAAATTTCCGTCTGTAATGAAAAGCCAAATCAGCACCGAAAGGGTCTTTTGATTCCGAGCAATGCATTCTGTAAATATATTCCTTAGCCTTGCAGTCAAAACGTGCATGAAAATCAAGCGGAACATCTTCACAGCTCAGTATTGATATATCATTGGGAAGTTCACCGTTCACGCCTCTGCAAAATCCAATATTTCTTATACTGCTTTCCGTCTTTACATTAAAGCAGAATTGATTTGCATGAACACCGGTATCAGTTCTCGAACAGCCCGTTATTGTCACTTTCTCGTTCAGAACTTTCGATACTGCTTTCTCTAGTACTTCCTGAACCGTCAGGGCATTCGCCTGTATCTGAAATCCATGATAATTCGTCCCTCTGTATGCTGTCATCACTTTGAGATTCCGCATTTTCATTCACCTCAGTTATTTTTGATTTTTTAAATATATTTTCACCGATTACTGCTAAAATCAGAATCAACAGAGCCACACCGCTGATAATAAGTCCGAGAGTAAAACCGTCGGGAGAATATTTCAGAACTATTTCATGATTTCCGGAATCAACTTCAACTCCAAGCATTGCATCAAGTACCTTAAAAGTATCAGCCTTTTTGCCGTCAATATACACTTTCCAGCCTTTTTCATATGGAATTGAGAGATACAGCACGCCTTTTTCAAGGGCAGTTATACTTCCTGTTATCTCCGTATCACCGAATGATGTGATTTCAAGCTGTTCGTCAGCAAGATTACTGTAAGCCTGCTCAAATTCTGTTGTTTTGAGGGCATAAGTCATGATAGTATAATTGCCCGAAGTTTTACCCTCTGATATTTCAAATTTAACTTCCGAAATACTTCCTGCCTTACCGTTTCCCATAGGGAATACTATCGGATAATCTTTGACTGAAATCGAACTGTCGGCAGTTATATCATCACAGTGAACTGTAAGACTATCAAACGCTCCGTTTTTCGCATAGCCATATAAAACGGAATCTTCTGGAAAAGCATAGCTGTAAGTTGCACCAGCCGATTTTTCCGTATCTGTGAGTCTGAAGTTATAATTACCGTATTCTGTCTTGGTTGTCTCCATATTTTCAAACGATACAAGATTTACAGGCTGAGCAGTGAATATATTATTATCAATACCTGCTGCAAGCTTCATGAGATTATTTTGATACTCAAAAGGATTCAAACCGTCCTTTAAAGAAAGTTCAAGTATATCACTGTTCATCATGAATCCGAGAGAAAGCGGATATTTGTTCTCATAAAGATACACATTGGAATCATTTGTTATATATTTGAGATTATATTCGCTGTTATTGAGTCCATTGTTTTTGGAAACGATATAATCAAGACCGAGAAGCATATTTACAACAGGAGTTGAATTTCTGTAATAGTACCTGTTTCCTGCTTCGGAAGCGTAAAGTCCGAAACGACGGAAAAGCTTTGTAACAGATACATTTGCCGATGATGAAAACTGAGATACACCGTTATAACCGTACAATGCACTGTCATTAAGCGTGTATGTCGATGTCATTTCACAGCGGTAAAACAGCGGATTGTCTCTCTGCTCCATTACATCAAGAATTTTCTGAACGCTTTCGTTTGATGCAGGATAAGAAGTATAGCTTGAACTTCCGACTTTCCCCACTCCGATTGATGCGTTTGCAGAAAGCTCGGTTATAACAGCCGCACAGATAAATATATTGGTCACAGCTCTTTTTATTTCATGCTTTTTTATCGGGACAATTCTTAAAGCCGTAAAAATCAGGATATATGCGGCGGTTATAATAAGTGAACTTTTGAATGCCATACTCATTTCAAAAACTTCATCCGACTTTACCGCTGTATAGTAATTCAATCCGAATACAGCGGCAGGAGCAATAAGAAGCCACGGAAAATAGAGTCTGAACTTTTCTTTTGTCATGACATCATAAGCACGATATGCCGCAGAAATCAGTACAAAACTGAATATAAACGAAAATCTGTAAGGAAGCTGATTTGTGGCATGAAAACCGTGCCATATAAAATTCAGCGTATTCATATTGCAGCTTACTATTATAAGTGCAAGCATAATAAGAGTTATAATTTTTTCACGGACTTTTATTCTGAGTGAAAACAGAAACACTCCGAAAAGCGTCACCGCAAGCATTCCGCACGCAATATTAGGAAGTCCCTCAATATTAGTAGGCTCATTATATGAAATAAGATTCGCAAAAATATCAGTCCATTTCTCGTAGAATGAAATCTGTGAGGGAAATTTATTCTCTGCACTGTAAGTCATTTTAAGACCCAGATATGCAGGAATCAGCATAAATGCCGAAAGTCCTGTGGCTATTCCCGATGAACATGTTATAATGACCAGTTTCTTGAAAAAGTCCTTTATTCCATGACCATTTATTATAAAAGCTCCTGCAAACATGAATACTGAGAAAATGCAGGTAAAAAATGCAATATAGTAATTTGCAAGCAGGGAGAGTGCAAGTGAAACGGTATACAGTTTCCATTTTCCCTCACGGCATATTGCCGTGATACCCTGCATAACCAATGGAAAGAGTGCGATTGTATCGAACCACATAACATTCCAGTAATAGCCGAGAGTGTAACTGCAAAGAGCATACATTACAGCAAAAATGACTGTTGACAGGTCTTTGTGCTGATAGGTATACCGCAGAAAACAATTGAAAAATGCACCACTGAATCCGATTTTTGCTATGAGTATATAAGTCATGGCATCACGGACGTGTGCTTCGTCAAAGAAAACGGAAATCCAGTTGAGAGGACTTGCGGCATAGTAGGAAATCAGCGAAAGAAAATTCGTTCCCATGCCATTCTGCCATGAATAGAGAAAAGAACCATCTGTCAGCAGTTTTTCACGTACTACACGAAAGAACGGAAAATATTGATGCCATAAATCGACAACAAGCATCTGATTATCGCCGAAAGGGTGAATCTCCTCATCTCTGAAGGCAAGAAGCATTATAACAGCAGGAATAATAAATGACAGACAGAAATATAATATACCCTTATCGTATAATAATTTAGCAGTCTTGCTGTCTCTGATTTCTTTGAAGTCCATTGTGTCAGCTCCTTACTTCATGTAATGATGTTTACGGTAATTGCAGCGGCATAGAATATAAGTGAAACAGCAAGAGCAATATAATCCTTTGATGAGGATTTAAGCTGTCTTAGACGTGTTCTACCCTCACCTCCGTTATAGCATCTGCATTCCATAGCCGTTGCAAGCTCGTCCGCACGCCTGAATGACGATATGAACAGCGGGACAAGAATTGAAATCATATTCTTTGCCCTTGTCATTAAACTTCCTGTATCAATTTCCGCACCTCTCGCCTTTTGTGCAGACATTATTTTATCTGTCTCCTCAATAAGCGTGGGAATAAAACGCAGAGCAATTGACATCATCATTGCAAGTTCATGCACAGGTACTTTAATCTTTTTTAATGGTGACAACAGACGTTCTATGGCATCTGTGAGAGTGACAGGAGACGTTGTATATGTCAGCAGGGAACTTCCCATAATAAGAAGTACTATTCTTATTATCATAAATATGCTTATATTTATGCCGTCCTGCGTAATTTTAAGAAAATGCCATTCAAAAAGCACATCTCCTGTACTTACAAAAAGAATATTCAGTACAGCAGTTAAAAGCAGAAACGGAAAAATCGGCTTTATGCTTTTTATGAACATCTTGAACGGAATTTTTGACAGAATTACGGACATAATCGTAAAAACAGCCCCGACAGCAAGACAGATTATATTGTCGCCCGTGAAAAGCATAAGAATATACACAAGCGTTATGACGATTTTAAAACGTGGGTCAAAACGATGGATAAGACTGTCGCCGGGAAAAAACTGTCCTATGGTAATATCTTTAAGCAAATTATACAGCCCCTTTCAGGTTCTTCAAAAGCAGGTTCTTTGCATATCCGAGAGTATAAACATCCTTGCCGAAATCAATACCCTGCTTTTTCAGTTCAATGAATACTCTGGTAATCTGCGGAACATCGAGTCCGATTTCTGAAATTTCTTCCGCACGGCTGAAAACCTTTTCGGTATCATCATAGCAGAAAAGTGAACCCTTATTCATTACAAGAATCTTATCTGCAAAACTTGCAATATCTTCCATGCTGTGAGAGACAATCAGGACAGTATTTTTCACTCTTTTGTGATAATCCTTTATGTGACTGAGAATCATATCACGTCCCATAGGGTCTAAGCCTGCTGTAGGCTCATCAAGAATAAGTACACGTGGATTCATTGCCATAACACCTGCAATGGCTACACGACGTTTCTGACCGCCCGACAAATCAAACGGCGAACGCTGTAGAAGTTCTTCTTTAAGACCGATGTCATTAACTGTTTCAAGCACACGCTTTTTTATTTCGTCATCATTAAGACCCATATTCTTACAGCCGAAAGCAATATCCTTGTAAACAGTCTCCTCAAAAATCTGATATTCGGGATACTGAAAAACAAGTCCTACTTTAAAGCGGACATCACGTATCTTTGACTTGTCCGCCCATATATCCTCACCGTCAAGCAGAACTTTTCCCGAAGTCGGCTTTAAAAGTCCGTTGAAATGCTGTATAAGGGTTGATTTACCTGAGCCTGTGTGACCCATTACGCCAATCATTTCGCCCTCTTCTATTTTTAAGTTCACATGGTCTACAGCGGTTTTCTCGAACGGTGTACCCTGACTGTAGATATAAGTCAAATCCTGAGTTTCAATGACTGCCAATTATTTTCGTCTCCTTTCCAGATTTCCTTATCAGAAAAGATTTTTAAGTGCCTCAACACACTCCTGCTCCGTAATTATCTCCGAAGAAATATTGATACCTGCTTTTCTGAGTTCCCATGCAAGTTCAGTGACCTGCGGAACATCAAGACCGATTTTCTTTATCTCATCAACATGAGAGAACACAGCACGTGGGGTATCGTCAAGCACAATTTTTCCCTTATCCATTACCACAACACGTCCGCACTGTGCCGCTTCGTCCATATAGTGCGTAATCAGAACTATTGTAACGCCCTGCTCCCTGTTCATTTTCTTTATAACAGCCATAACTTCACGCCGTCCCTGAGGGTCAAGCATTGCAGTAGGTTCATCAAGAATAATGCACTTCGGCTGCATTGCTATTATTCCTGCAATAGCTACACGCTGTTTTTGTCCGCCCGAAAGCTGTGCAGGAGAATGAAGCCTGTAATCATACATATTGACGGCTTTAAGTGCATCATCAACACGCCGACGCATTTCTTCATATGGCACACCGAGATTTTCAAGTGCAAAAGCAACATCTTCCTCAACAATAGATGATACTATCTGGTTATCAGGATTCTGAAAAACCATTCCTGCACACTGTCTCAGTTCAAAAAGTCTGTTTTCGTCCGCCGTATCAATACCGTTTACTATAACTTTTCCTGAAGTCGGAACTAATATAGCATTGATATGCTTTGCAAGAGTTGATTTTCCCGAGCCGTTATGACCGAGAACTGCTACAAATTCGCCTTCCTGTATATTCAGATTGATACCTTTCAGTACTTCAACAGGATTTTCACCGCTACTGTCATAGCTGAAATGCAGGTCTTTTATTTCAATTATATTACTCATTGTATTCTCATTCACTCAGATTGCTTATTACAGGCTTACCGTCTTTATCAAGAAGCGGAGTAAGTCCGCCCGAACATCCTCCGTCCGAATAGCCATTCTCATGATAAAGATAATTTACTCCTGTTACCTTATCAACCCAGATTGCCATTACTGATACAGCTTCCTGCATGTAAATTTGCTGCTTGTAAATTTGAACAAATCTTTCGTCTTTATTAAACATTTTAAAAAATCTCCTTTATTTACGCTTTTCTACCTCTGCCATATTGCTGTTGAACCGCATGGAAGTACCA
>JAIDNR010000328.1 GCA_029063695.1 Ruminococcus sp. | reverse complement strand
TTAGCCTTTGTCCAGCCCTGTCCCTCTACCCAGAACGGGTGTTCCTTGGTAGTCTCAATAGTTTCTCCGTCAACTGTTACATATACGAGCGTATCCTTGACATAGATATATGTCTTTAATACTTCCTTGTATGCAGTTTCTCCTGTTTCAGGGTCAGAAGCAAGAACCTTATCGCCAACTTCAATATCTTCAATTGCCTTACCACCGTAGATAGTAGCTACAATTGTTCCGGCTACAAAACAGCCTATATTATTTTTACAGTCACCAGTTGTTATATTTTTAGCTTTTGATGCGTTTTTTATTTTACTGCAAGCTGCTCCTGCTATTGCTGCTTCTACAACACCTACCGAAGCACCGCCGAGTGAATAAGCCGCTTTATTCGCAAGACTCTGCCAGTTTCCGTTATGGATATCATTGAAAGTATTGCACAGCGAATTATACTTCTCTATCGCCATGCCTTTTACACTGCCGACAGGGTCGTTTGCAAAGGACTTGACTCCGCTGATCATGGACTTTGCAGTCTGTACAGGATGACTGATTGCACTTACCTGCGAACCCAGTGTATCAACTACACCTGTTGAATAACTTGCAAATATCTGACCGGCTGGACCGCTGTCTTCCAGAACTCCTATACCTGTCTTCCAGTCGTCTACTCTGTCCTTACCCCACTGCTTTACACTGTTCCAGCCTTTCTTAACAGAACTCCATATGGAATGTCCGCTCGGGTCAAAGTTGAGTATTGGATTGTTATGACAGTATGTATAGAGATTAAGGCTTAATGGGTCGCTTGCATTTCCTGCAACACTGTCCCTTGAAATAAATCTTCCTGATGAAGGAGAATAATATCTTGCTCTGAGATATACTGTATCAGTTTCCTTGTCGTAATATTCTCCGCAGTATCTGAATGCATTTGTATCGCTCTCGTCGATGTTCTTTTCAACACCGAAAGCGTCATATCTGTAAGTTTTGACATTGTTTGCCGAAGCGTCTGTAATGCTTACAACATCGCCATGAGCATTCTTTCGGTAGTAGCTGTAATCGGATTTGACACCGTTCTTATAGTTATACTTTGCTGTAATGCCTGCACCGAAGAAATAGCAGTCCGCAGAGTATGCTTCGCCGTCATTTACATCAGCGATTATCTGCTGATTGCCATCCCATACATGTTCAACAGTATGACCGTTTACAGTCTTTGAAGCTCTTAATCCGTCAGCATTGTAAGTGTAGCCTGCTGTTGTTTCGCCGTCTGTATAGCCGACAAGCTGATCAAGAACATCATAAGTGAAGTCCTCGGTCTTTTCGTTTGATATTTTGGAAATCTGGTTACCGTTCTTATCGTATGTGTAAGCAGTAATGTCAGTTTCCTCAGTATCAGTTTCGTCATTAAGACCTGTCTTTGTCTCGCTTTGGAGAAGTGCTGTATACTTGTTATCAGTATCATTGTAGTTATATACAGTCGTGAAGCTCTCCGAGCCTGTTGCAGTCATTCTTACACGGTTGCCATGGTCGTCGTAAGCATATGTATACTTATCCGTGAGAGAACCGTTCTCAATCTTTTCCTCTGTAAGCTGACCGAAACTGTTATAGATATATGAGGTCTTTTCTATTATACCACATTCCGATACTGTTTTGCAAGAGTCTGAACCGTCAAGATAATATTTATATGTCGAAGAAGCAATCTCGTCTGTACCATTGAAACTTCTGATATTGACAACAGCGTTCACGCAGTTGTATGCATACTCTGTTGTAATTCCGTTTGCAAGTGTTTCTTTGCTCCTGTTTCCGTTTGCATCGTACTCGTAAGATACTATCTCGCTGCCTGATTCTGAGATAGATGAAACTCTCATTTCATCATCGTACTCATAGGAAACATCTGAGTAAAGGAGCAGGTGTCTCTTACCTGTTATAGCTCTTGAAACATAGTCTGAAATGCCTTCATAAAAATAACCCTTGAAGTTTCCGTTGCCGTCTGTTTCGCTGATGATACGTCCAAGTCTGTCATACTCATAATATGTAGTTGCACCGCCCACAGAAGAGCTTAAAGTTCTTCCGAGCTTGTCAAATCTGTAGGATGTAACGATTGTATCATCCGGGTCTGATCCGTTAGTCGTCTCTGATTTGATGAGTCTGTCTAAAACATCATAGTTATTGACAGTGATATTTCCGTTGGGGTCTGTAGCTTTGATAACATTACCATTGATGTCATACTCTGTTGTACCTGAAACATACCCTGTACTGTCTGACGTCCTGACTGGTCTGAGATACTGGTCGTACTCATATTCTGTAAGGAGATAATCAGCATCATTATCAGATGAAAGTCCGGTATATCTCTTAAGAACATTTCCTGCGTTGTCATAGGTGTATTTAGTTATATTTTCAGTGTTATTATCGGAATCTACAAGCTTTACCTCTGTGAGATTGCCTACTCCGTCGTATTTAAATTCAGTAATGCTGTACTTGTCTGTTTTAGCGTCCTGCTCATTTACAGGCTCAATAGTTCTGATAACATTGCCGTTTTTGTCATATTGTACTTCAGAAACTGCATACTTAGTGTTTCCATTTTCGTCTTTATTGAAAGGAGTATGTGTTTTGGTAAGAGCTCCGAGGAAACCATACTCGTACTTTGTGATATTTCCAAGAGCGTCGGTCTGCCTTGCAAGAGAACCATTGGCATAGTAACTGCTTGTTCTCTTTATCTTACCGTTTACAGATTCAGAAACTGTATTGCCTCTGAAATCCTGAAGTGTTTCTGTAATTACCTGCTTGTCGGCAGTAATGTAAGCATAACTTCTCTCCCTGAGTCCATATAAATGTCTTGTTTCACTATCTTCAAGAGACGAATAAATCGTATAATCGGCATCAACATATTCATATTCGTTCTTTGAGATTATCTGTCTCGTTGAAGAAGCACTATCCTGAAAATATGAAGCTGTTTCTCTCTGAAGTGCGTCGTATTCAGTTATGCTTATTGAGCCGTCAGGATTGATAGTTCTAATAAGATTTCCATAGGCATCATACGCAAAATAAGTAACGTTTCCTAAAGCATCTTTGACAGTTAACGGAAGATTGCCACGATTAAAGGTGTATGTTGAGCCTACACTCTTATCCTCAGCATATTTTGGCGTGTACTCTGCAATCTTTCTTCCCAGCTCGTCATAATCATATGTTACAACAATGCCATCATCGCCCGTACCATAGGTAACGATTTTTGTGATGTTGTTGAAATTATCGTATTCATATGTAGTTCTTGTGTATACATCATTTGCAATGTCAATATATTCTTTTACTTCTGAAGGCTGAAGTGCATCATTGTAAACGAATGACATCTTGCTACAAATATTGCCGTTTTTATCCTTAACTACAGTGGTTTCAACGAGTCCGTTGGAATTATAAGTATTTTCTGTAACATTTCCTTCAGGGTCTGTAATTGCTCTTATAAGACCTGCAATAGCTGCTGTTTCATCTTCGCTATATTCATAATAATCATATGATGTAACAGCAAAATTATTAATATCAAAAGAATTAAAATCAAAATTATCTGAATTAATCCTGTCATATATATCAGCTATCGGATGAATACTCTGCCCGGATTCAATGACATTTATGCCGTTGTCATCATATTGATAAATTGTAACATTTTGGCTTTCGTCTACTTCTATAATCGGCATATTCTTGTCATTATACCTTGTAAGAGTATAAGTTCCATCAGGATTAATAGTCTTTGTTATGTTTCCGTTTGAGTCATATTCATATTCTGTAACATTTCCTGAAACATCAACTGACTTTTTTATTTCGTCATACTTATTCTTGCCTTCGTCATTTTTATAGTATTCAGTTCTGTCAACATACTCAATTCCGTCTACAAGAGTATGGTTTGCAACTATAGCGTAGTCTTCGTCATATTCGTATGTAACTTTCTTTAACAGTTTACTTCCGCTGTACTCTTCCATACCAGTCTGACAGTTTTCTCTGTCATATACATAAACCTGTTTTAGTCCATGCTCGTTTACAGTATTGTCAACTCTCCCGTTATCTATATATGTAACAGTAAGAATAACTTCGTTGAAACAATTAACTATTCTACTGAGCTTACCGTTCTCATCGTAATAATAGAACTCCTTTGCACCCTTTACGTTTGTAGCGGACTGGAGCTGATTATTGTCATTGTACTCATAGATAACTTCTTTATGAGCACTCTCATCTTCAATCTTTGTTATCCTTCTGTGGTCACTGTTTCCATTGTAGTAGATATAGTACTTTCTTCCGATAGAGTCGGTGACTGTTCTCTTATTATTCTCAATAGAAGAGATAGTCATCCTGTTTCCGTTAGCGTCAGCTATCCAGTCAAGCTCACCATCAGTGTTAAAGTGATACTGACTTTGAGCAACATTGGTAACTGTATACTCAAACTTGTCTCCTATCTGAATTTCTTCAATAGTGCTGTGAGCGTTGAGACACTTAAAATTGTTTGGTCCAATTTTCTCAAATGTTGTATTTGAACCGTCGGGAAGAACTATCTGAAAATAATTGCTGTAACTGCTTGTTACAATTTTGCTGACATCAATATTGAAGTCCCATCCTGTACCGAAAGAACCCTCCTCAGGGTTTGTAGAGTTATAGGAACGAACAAAATCAGCTCCTACTCCGGGAGTTGTAATGCTGTAATCTTCAAAGCTCTTCTTGTAGTTACCCGTAGCAGCATGGACTCCATCAGGTCCTTCCAACGCTTTACGGTAAGCTGTAATC
>JAIDNR010000327.1 GCA_029063695.1 Ruminococcus sp. | reverse complement strand
AAGCACCGCCTCCCGAAAGAGTTATTCCATGGTCGATTATATCGGCGGAAAGTTAGGGCGGAGTTTCTTCAAGTGTGGTTTTTATGGCATCAATCACTCTTGCAAGCGGTTCAACAAGTGCGTCACGTATTTCAGCGGAATTGACAACAACATTTTCGGGAAGTCCGTTGACAAGATTTCTGCCCTTGATTTCCATTTTATCCTCTTTTTCACCCGGAAAAGCCGAGCCGATTTCTATTTTTATATTTTCGGCAGTACGTTCTCCGATAAGAAGATTATATTTTTTCTTGATGTAATTGATTATAGCAACATCAAACTGGTCGCCTGCACATCTTATGGAACGTGAAGAAACAATACCGCCGAGAGCTATAACAGCAACTTCACTTGTACCGCCGCCGATGTCAATAATCATGCTTCCTGCGGGTTCGGTTGTGGGAAGTCCAGCACCGATAGCCGCCGCCATAGGTTCTTCTATAATCAGCACATTCTTAGCTCCTGCTTTCTGGCAGGCTTCACGCACTGCACGGCGTTCAACAGGAGTAACACCCGACGGAATACATATAATAACATTTGCCTTTGTTAATATTGTACCTCTCAGAGCCTTTTTTATAAATTCCTGAAGCATGGTTATGGTAATCTCAAAATTTGCTATAACGCCGTCCTTGAGCGGACGGACAGCAACGATAGAACCGGGTGTTCTGCCGATTACTTCTTTTGCTTCCATACCGACATATCGAGTTTTGTCCGTTCTTGTATTTACGGCAACGACGGACGGTTCCCGTATAATTATACCTTTTCCGCGAAGATACACAAGAGTATTTGCAGTGCCGAGGTCTATACCAATATCTTTTGTAAACATTCTGAAGCTCCTTAATTTTTCTATAATTCACTATTTATTATATCACTAATGCTGCAAATAGACAATATTTTTCACAGAAAAATTTTTCCTTGTATTAGCAACAAAATATGTACATTATTTTGCAAAAAGCTTAGGTGCAGTCTTATAATAGACAACAATTGCAGCCACAATAAGTAACAGTTGTGCAACATTTACTGTTATGCTTATTCCGAAAGTAAGTTTCAGTACATCGAGGTCAAGAAAAGTACCGGGTTCAAAGGCAAATGTTTTGGAATATCCAAGCCAGCTGAATCCGTCAGTTCCGACAGCACGATTTCCGAGCATACTTCCAAGGACTAATGCACATATGGAAAGAAAGGACATATATACAGCATATTTCATTAAAAAATCTCCTTATTTTTATTTTAACCCCGAAGAACCGAATCCGCTTTCACCACGTTCTGTTTCATTAAGCGTATCACTTATTTCAATTTCAGGGAAGAGTACTTTTGTTGGGATAAGCTGTGCAATTCTCATGCCGTGTTCAACCGTAAAAGGTTGTTTTCCGTTATTTATCAGCGGTATGAACCATGCTCCACGATAATCGCTGTCAACTACTCCGACACAGTTTGCAAGTGTAACACCGTATTTTGTTGAAAGTCCCGAACGTGGATAAATCAGAAGTGCAACGTCGTCGCAGTCTGTCATTGCGGTAAGACCTGTCGGAATCATCTTTATTTCGCCCGATTCAAGTATTACAGATTCATTAAGACAGGCACATATATCAAGTCCTGCACTGAATTTTGTTGCACGTGACGGTATAATTGCTTTTTCATCGATTTTTTTAAAAGTCAGTTTCATGTATTAACACCTCTGTAATAAAGTCCTCTTGTGATATTTCCGTTTGGTTTTATGCCTGATACTGCTTTTTTCGTCTGTTCTGAATTTTCATCAAAAAGCAGGACAGCAGTAAAACTTATATTTGAAAACTCGTTAATTCTGTCCGCCATATACAGAATATCGGAATTGAGGATTTCAACATAATCCGTTGAACAGGCTACAGGAAGTTTTCTTGATGTACGGTCAATAATATAACCTGTGCATTGTTTACAGCCGATTTCATTATCAATAGGACAGTTTCTTGTCAGCATCAATGGAAGTCTGCCATAGACTACAGCACCCACAGGAATTTCAGTACATATCTGTCGGAACTGTGCAAGAGTTGCTTCAACCGAGAAAATGCAGTCCTCAAGACCGAGATTATGCAGATATTCCAGACTTAATGAGTTGAATGCATTCAAAGTGAAGTTCCCATGCAGTTTAAAGCCGAGTTTTCTTCCGATTGCTATGCAGTCGGGCGTATAACACATAAGACGATTAATTCCGAAATTTTCTTTTATAAATTTAAGGCGAGAAATTATTTGTTCCTCATCTGTTATGAAACGTGGAGGAGAGAGTATTATTTTTTCCCCGTATTCCGCTATTTCCGATAAAATTGGTTCTGATATACTCAATGTAGGAGAAAGTATGATAAATTCAGATAATTCAACAGCTGTTTTAGCTTGTTCAGCTGTACGGCAGAATGTGCGTACAGGCAGTTTACTTTTTATTTCTGTACTGTTTACAATGATTTTTTGCGGTATATAATCTGTTACTGTATATTTCGGAGTATTGTTTTCCGTAATAAGTTCAGATAATTTTTCAATGACATTCCGTCTGAGTTCGTTGATTTTTTTAGCAGGGACAAAAAGTCCATTGTCAATATCAGCAGTGAGACTGCCATAAAAAAATACAGTATCTCCTAATTTTGACAACTGCTTTTCAAGTGAATTGAAATCAGTGGGGGAATTTCGTGCAGTATCGGGAATTTCATCATATACTTCTGCTGAAATACTGCCACAGAATGCTTTGATATATACAGGTTTTCCTGATTTGATTTCAGCATGGAAATTTACTTTATGAACAGCACGTTCACTTCTGTAAAGTTCGTGTATTTTCGGTAATAACGGTTTTGCAGAGATAACATTTTCCCTTTCTCTTATGCCAAACATATTTTTACGTTTTCCTGTGAAATAGCCGTCGGTAAATCCGTTCCTTGAAAAAATTTTCTTCAGCATATCTTTATCGGGAGTACTGCCTTCAAGTGCTTTTTTCAGTTCGTATACTGCTGATGCTACATATTCGGGACGTTTCATCCTTCCCTCGATTTTCAGGGAATCAACTCCGATTTCGGCAAGATGTGCAGTATAATCCATAATCGACAAATCTTTTAATGAAAGTGCATTATATTCGTTTATTCCTCGTGCGGAAAAAGGCAGACGGCAGGCTTGTCCACAGCATCCACGATTTGCGGAGCGTGAACCCATAACCGCTGACATATAGCATTGTCCCGAAATTGACATACATAATGCACCATGAACAAAGACTTCTGTCTCTATATCCTCATGACATATCTTTTCAAGTGTATCTGCTGAAAGTTCACGTGCAGGAACAGCCCTGACAAATCCCATTTCTTTCAGCAGACGAACTCCGACAGCGGTATGTACTGACATCTGTGTTGAGGCATGGAGTATGGCGTCAGGAACTGCTTTTCTTATAATATAAGAAGCACCCAAATCCTGTACAATATAGCCGTCAATTCCCATTTCAGCCGTTGATTTGATATAATTGCAAAAATCATATATTTCGTTGTCAGTGATAATCGTATTTACGGCAAGATAAAGTTTGGAATTATATTTATGGCATAATTTTACAGCGTTCGGCAGTTCATCTTCTGAAAAATTAGTGGCATTGTTTCTTGCGGAGAACTTTTTTCCGCCTATATAGAC
>JAIDNR010000326.1 GCA_029063695.1 Ruminococcus sp. | reverse complement strand
GCAC
The DNA here is from genome assembly GCA_029063695.1 of Ruminococcus sp. Classification (GTDB taxonomy): domain Bacteria; phylum Bacillota; class Clostridia; order Oscillospirales; family Ruminococcaceae; genus Ruminococcus. The sequence goes on along the minus strand of JAIDNR010000326.1, from coordinate 3,661 downwards.
TTGACAGCAGCGTTTTTCAGGAAGCTGTATTGTCCGACTTTGACAAGTCAGCATTAACTGCCATAAATCATGGTGTTTCAGATGATATACTGAAAAAACACATTGACATGATATATGAACAGCACAAGAAAGGAGCGTCAGCATGATTGAACTTAAAAATACGGTCAAAAAATTCGATACTTACACAGCACTTGACGGTGTTGACTTAAAGATTGAAAAAGGTACTGCTTTCGGACTTCTCGGCTCAAACGGTGCAGGAAAATCAACTATCTTACGTCTTCTGTCGGGTATCTACAAACAGGAATCAGGTGAAGTCCTGATTGACGGCGAACCTGTTTATGACAATATATCCGCAAAGGAAAAGGTCTTTTTTATAAATGATGAAACTGTACAGTTCGGAGGATATACTCTGAAAGCACTTAAGGACTACTACAAAAGCTATTATACAAACTTTTCCGAAGATATGTTTGAGGAACTCCGACAGCGTGTGAATCTGCCATTGAACAAGAAAATCAACACTTTTTCAAAAGGAATGAAACGTCAGGCGATTGTTATAATCGGTCTTGCCTGCCGAACTGATTATCTTCTGCTCGATGAAGCTTTTGACGGTCTTGACCCTACTATGCGTATTATCGTAAAGAAAATGCTTGTTGATGCTATGCTTGACAGACAGCTTACAACAGTAATTTCTTCTCATAACCTTAAAGAAATCAATGAATTATGTGATACGGCGGCACTTCTGCACAACGGAAAGATTATTTTCTCCCGTGAAATTGACAGTGTTATGAGCAGTGTACACAAGATTCAGGTTGTTTTTCCGAAAAATGCGGACGGTACATCGCCTCAATACACCCGTGAACAGCTTGCGGAAGATGGTCTCGATATTCTGCACTTTGAAAGAAATCAGAGTATCTATTATATTATCGCAAAAGGCGAATTGCAGGAACTCGAAAAATTCTTTGCACCAAAAAATCCCGTGCTTATCGAACTCATTCCGCTTTCACTTGAGGAAATATTTATCTATGAACTGGAGGTGCTTGGTTATGACAGCAGTGAAATCAAGTAAAAAAGGTTTCTTCTGGACTCGTTATCTTAATAATCTCAGAGGAAATAGTAAAAATTTTATCGTCAACATCGTCCTTGAACTTCTCGGACTTCCTGTGCTTTCTGTAATTGCGATAATCGGCTTTTACTATGACAACAAGGACAATATGACAGCGGCAGAGGAAGCAATACAAGATGCAGTTATGATGGGCTGTATACCATTTGCAATATTAGCGTGCTGTACGCTTGCTGTAAGTATTCTTATGGGTTCTATGATTGCACTTTCACAGTACTCATATCTTTACAAGAAAACCATAACAGATATGAATTACTCACTTCCATTAAGTACAACACAGCGTTTCTTTGCTGATTATCTCTCAGGTTTTACTATCTATATCGGCATACCTCTTGTGTCAGTTGCACTCAGTCTCGGAATACTTGGTGTAGGCTCAATTTTCGTCAATATGTCTGATATGTGGAAAGAAATGCCGTTCATACTTTCACTTGTATTTATTGTCATTATTGCAATGATACAGTACTACACAATGGCAATATTCTCACTTTCATTCTGCGGAAATACTTTTGAATCGCATTTCAGTATAATTGCATTTACATTAATGATACCTGCAACAATCGGCTGTTTATGGGGTGCTATCACAACAGGTTCTGCTTTTGGTATGACAGCAGAGGCTATTTTAACAAAAGGTATTTTCACAAGTACAAACCCGATAGGTGCGGCAACATTCTTTTTCAGATACGGTGAGACTTATTTCGATGAGGACGGCACAGCAGTCTCCATGTATGCAAAATGGGTCGCTGTTACTCTTATTGTTACTGCACTCTATCTCGGCGGAGCTTACCTGTTACAGCGTTTCAGAAAAGCTGAGGACGTTTCAAAGCCTTATGTTTACAGGTCATTCTTCTATACTATCATGACTATGGGTACATTCTGCGTACTGTCGCTTTTCATTATGACAGAGTTGTTTATTGTCGCAGGTATCGTGATATGTGCGGTAGTGTGGTTCATTATGGAAGTAATCACAAGACGTGGTTTCAAAAAGTTCTGGACTGCTCCCGTTGCTTTTGCAGCCGCTGTTATATCAGTTCTCGGAATATGCTGGGTATGTGATATTACAAACGGTTTCGGTGCGTCAAAACGTGTACCGTCCGTAATGAGCATAAGCTCCGTGACAATTGAACTTGAAGATTTGACAGGAGAATATATAAACGGCATAAAATTCAGGGACAATGATGTTATCAAAGCGGCTGTGGAACTCAATAAAGAAATAGTTGACAGGCATTTCAAACCCGACAATTACAGCTATAATACAATTTCTGAAAAGTTCAGAGATTACAGACACAATACTGATGATGCTATAATTGAATTTGAATACACAACACTTACAGGTTCTACTACTATGAGAAGATACTGTATAAATTCAGGAATGGCGGATAATCTTGTCAAGGCAATAGTTCTCTCAGACGAATATGCTGTATATAGTGCAAGTCAGATGGGTAATCTTATCAGCACAGGTATACGTGATAAAAATGCAGGCAATAAATACAATATCAGTATTATGGATAAACTCAGACTGGAACATGTTGACAGCAAAAGTACAGTGACAGCAAGACAGCTTGACGAAATCCGTAACGCTTACATCAAGGATATGCAGGCTATGACAGAAGATGAACTCCTTAACGGTGAAATATACTGCTTTATAGACGGTAAATGGGTACTTGAATCATTTGAAAATACTATCAATGCACTTAATGTTGATATTCCGGAAATTACTTCCTCCAGTTTTGCTGGCAGAAGTATTTATGTAAACTTCGATACAAATCCGAAAATCTATACAAATGTACAGGCTTGTCTGGAGGGTGAAAACGGCATAAACAGTTATTATTACAGAAACACCGATGATGAATATTATCTTTCTCTTGCTGATAAAATCACAAAAACTTATCCTGAGTACAATCACAACTACAGCTATACCAGTGATAATTCACAGAAGATTGGAATCGGCAGAAAGAATGTTCTTGAACTTCTGAAAAACTGCACTCCGATTATTATAGGTGAAATGCCTCTTGCAATTGTAACTATAGACAGTCAGGACTTCTATCTCAGAAATACTCCCGAAAATGCGGAACTTCTCAAAAATGCAAATATTTCGTCATCATCTTCATGGGACGATGATGTGGACTATGATAAATACGGCTGGGACACTGAGATGCTTTCTCATATAAATTAATTTAATTAAAAAGACTGTGCAGAATAAATCTGTACAGTCTTTTTATTATAGTTCAGTGTTACTATCCGTGAACTTCCTGACAGAAAAATGAGATGCTATGTACGCACAAACGGTGATATTTCCGCAAATGATATATGCACTGTTAATTGTGGCGGCGGTCATTTCCATGCTTCCTGCTGTGAACTTGACGTATCGCCTCAGAAAGCAAGGAAAATTATGGAAAATACCTGTAAAGAATTTTTGCTGAAAAGCAATGAATAAAAGTTTAGGTCAACGGAATGGTTTTCTCACCACGGAAATCAAATTTCATTAAGAATCCTTAAAATCATCTTTGAATCCAGTAAGCATTCGAACATAAGGTGAGAAAT